>JAHIUF010000011.1 GCA_018817005.1 Nanobdellota archaeon | reverse complement strand
TTTTTTTTGTTTTTAATATCGTATTCTTTTTTTTTTCTCTTTTTTCTTTTTCTCTTTTCAGTTTTTTCCCTCTCTTCTTCTTTGTTCTTATGTTGTTCTATTTGATTATGTAATTTATTGGTTACAAAAAAAGCACACCTCAATATTTATATTGGGGATAAAGCTGTTATCTCTTAGTGTGCTTTTTTTGGACCAAGAATTCTGTTCGAGTATGTTTTGTTTAATGTAAACATACTTCGTCCCACTCAAAAAACCTTGTTTTTTGGTACAATCAGAAAACTTTTGTTTTCTATTTGTTTAGGCGGAGTTCTTGATTCTCTGTTTCTCCATCTCTTTGTCTCTGATCATTTGATATTTTGTTCGTTCTTCTTTTTCTTTTTTTTTGAGTTATATTTTTGTTTAAATAAAAATTTTTTATTACATAATAAGTCTTTTATTATTATTTAATAAGTTCTTTTTCTTTTTTATAGAAACATTTATAAAGTTTTTATTACATGATAAGTTTATTGGTTGGAGAAGAGATAGTAATAAACAGCATAGAATACGATTTCGAGAGAGAAAAATCGACCTTTAGTAGTTCATTTTCTGAAGAGATGAGTTCTTTTGAACAAATATACAACCTATTTTACCCAGGATTATCAAAAAAAGATGAGGTTTACATTCCTATTTCGTTGTTTTCTAAAGGGGATAGTTGCTTTCAAGTAATAGTCAAGCATCTAAAAGAAAATGTTGGTCTGAAATTTAGCGAGATAGCAAAAATAACGAACAGGGATCCTCGAACAATATGGAACGCACATGCTCAAGCAAAAGATGTTTCTTTAATAGTTTGTGAGGGTGATTCTGAAATTAACATTCCTGTGAGTATAATTTGCAACAGGAAAAAAAGTGTTTTGGCATCTATTGCTTTATTTCTTCAAGAAAGAGATTTCTCGATAAAAGAGATATCTGAAATGCTCGGAAAACACTATCAAACAATCTTTACCACAATAAGGAGGACTAAATTAGAGAATGAATAAGTGCAAATTAAATAAAACAATTATTGGCGTTCTCTTCTTAATACTCATATTTATAATCGCGCAACAACCAGTAGTTAAGGCAGAACCTACAGGAGCTAAGATAACCTCTTCTACAACCGACGAAATTTCTCTCCCTGCAGCAAGCCTTACAACAGCTGGCGGAAGTATGACAACAATGGTTTTGAATATAACACAACAAAACCCCCGATGGAAAGCATATGTAGGAAATGTTACAGGAATATTAACTCTTGATGATGGTAATAATTACAGCATATATGATTGGTCTCTAACGTCAATTTCCGGGGAGGTTTATGCCAGCAGGAATGCATCCATCTCATGGTCAAATATTGCCTGTGCACAAACATCATTAATTGAGAATGAGTGTTCTGTTTTGAATCATACAGTGGACGCAGAAGACAGCATTAATACTACCTTTGTAGCGAGAGTTCACAAAACCTTGTATGTTGGAACAACGAAAATTTCAAACAGTACATGTAAATCTATTGCAACATATATCAATGATACTGCGCAAACAAGTTCTGAGAATGCATTGTTCCAAGAAGTGTTGCTGCAAGACGGAACTTCTTTTATTTATGCAACAATACTAGAACAAAATGAAGGGGGCTTTAATAATGGACTTTATGACTTTCAGATGATTGTTGCAGAAGATGAATTTTTACAGACTCCAACAACCTATTATTTCTATGCAGAGATTGGTTAAACTTATTCTGTAATTAATTAATTTATGAATTGTTATGTTTTATGTTCTGAACCATTTTAATTCGGTGATTAATTAATTATTGTGTTATTTGATTTCAGTCATTAGTTTATTTTTGAATTATTTTACTTAACATTTTTAAGAATTTTGGTTTTTATTGTAATTCATTCAAAAAACGAAACATTTAAATAGAAGTTGTAGCTTAAAGATATTAACATACGATTTTGTATACTGGCAGTGGTTAGGGAACTCGTCGGCACAACTAAAGAGATACCATAAACCCAGTACGCAGAGACTACAAGAGACTTAAGAAACGACTTAACATGGACCAAGAGACATTGTTTACAGGTTCAAAATGGGACATACTCCAACTCTTAGAAGAGAACGAGTTGTCCCCAATTGAACTTGCAGACAAATCCGGAACTTCAATGGCAAACATTAGCCAGCAATTAAGATTTCTAGAAATGGCTGGCCTAGTTACAAGCAAAAGAATTTCAAACAGAGACAAAGGACAACCAAGAATTCTATACTCACTATCAGGAGATCATTCATTCTTAATAGCAGTATCAAAAGGATTTGTAGAAAAAAAGCTTTTCGAACTAACAGAATATCAAAAGATGACACTGAAAATCTGGTTTTACGAAAAATCAGAAACACACATATTTATAGAACAAGCAATAACAAAAATTCTACCCTATCTAGAAAAAATTGATTTAATAGCAATAGATAGGAATTCTTCAGATTTATCACTAATACTGGTTGGTTATAGTCATAAGGTTTCACAAGAACAAATCAAAGATTTGCAAGGAACTTCAAAAACAGTGAAATTTGTGACAAAAACAGAGGAGTCCGCAAAAAAAATGGACTTATACACTGTTTATAATCCTAAGAAAATCATCTTGGGAAAGAGAGGATAGACAAACAAAAAATAATAATTAGGTGTGGAGGAGAAACAAATGAAACAATTAGAAAAAAGATTAATGATACTATTGGTTTTAGTAACAATATCGGCCCTAGTAATAAGCTCAGTAATAGGAGCGCCAGCAGGAACAGGAACAATAACACCCACATCCAGCAGCAGGATGACTGATCCTGCAAATGGACAGTTAACAGCTGAAGCGGGAAACGTGACAAATTTTGATGTTAGCTCAATTCGAAATACTAATTACTGGGCAGGTTTCTACGGAGATGTCACAGGAACAATAACCTTGGAAACATCAGGCGGAGCAACATTTTATAATTGGTCAGATGCAAGTCCAACAGGAGAAATATATGCATCCAGAGATAACTCAGTAACATGGGGAAGCATTGCATGTGCAAGTGGAGCAAATGTTGCTGCAGAAGAAGGAACTTTGAATATTTTACCAACTGCATCAGATAGCATGAACGCAACATTTTACAGAGTAGGAAATCACTCACAATTTGATGTTGGCACAGAAAGCTTCACCGAAGACGAATGTGACTATAGAACAAATGCATTCGATAGTTCAGGAGCACAAATAGTTAACTGGGATCAAATACTACTTTACGAAGGAAGTCACTTAGTTTATTCAACAATAATAAACCAAGATACATCAGGATTTGACGGAAGCAACTACGACTTCGAATTATTAGTTGCAACAAACACAACAATACAAACATACTACTTTTATGTAGAAATAGTATAAGGTTAGACAAACAAAAAATAATAATTAGACATGAAGGAGATGATAAGAATGAGGGACCACTTAAAAAAATATTTATTGATGGCGATAGTGACTTTATTTGTCATAATTGTCATTAATAATGTATTAGGTGATCCGGTCGGTACTTCGGTGACTTCGAACAGTTCATCAGGAAGATCGGATACGCCAGTAAACAGAGCAGATGAAGGAGGCCAAATAGTGACTATGCTTTTATCTGCAACTCAACAAAACTACGCTTGGAAAGCATACGTAGGAAATATTTCCGGAGGACTAACTCTCGATGATGCAAATGAATGGACGATATACGACTGGACCCTCTCGTCTTACACAGGTGAAATATTTGCAAGCAGAGCAGGAAGCGGAATAGCTTGGGGCAGCATTAATTGCTCAAACGCATCTCGGATGGCAACAGAAAACACAGCCCTTAACATGGGTTCAACAGACATTGACAATATAAATAACACTTTTGGAGAGACAAGCCACGCAAATTTTGTAGTAGCAGGAAGAACAATGACTGGTTGTCCATCAGAAGCAATGTATGTTAATGATTCATCACAAGTTATGGGTGCAAATGCATTATTCCAGGAGATAATCTTACATGATGGAACAAACACAGTTTTCACATCCGTATTAGAAGAAAATCTGGTTGGTTATGATAACTCCAGTCAGTTTGACTTTCAGATGATTGTTCCAGAAGATGATACTGGAGGCGTGACAACAACATATTACTTTTACGCAGAATTAGATTCATAAAGAGGATAAAATGACACTCCAAAACAACAAGGATAAAATTTTAGTATCAGTACTTTTTGTAGTTTGTTTTATCCTATTGTATAACCTGTCTTTTACAACAAGTTATAGCTATGACTCAAACTATGCAAATGTAACAATAGACACAACAGTGAATATTACCAATTCGAAACCGAAAATAACGGCTGTTATTATCAGTGAAGGAGTGGGTGCTTTTGAAACTATAACTTTATCTGCCGGTAGAACAAGACAAATTCATTGTAACGCAACAATTGTTGATTGGGATGGATATGGAGATATCAACAGCACAAACGCCACTTTTTGGGATGATAATAATGCAGATATGAGTTCGCCTGATGACAATAATAATCATTATTTTAACAGCAGCTGCTCATTTGTAAAAAACACTGGTTTGTATACCGCTGTTTATAAGTGTACTCTTAAGGTTTATTACTATGCAAACAACGGCAGTAACTGGGTGTGTAATGTAACAACTGTGGATGATTATTATTTTTCAAAGCCTAATACTAACTATACAGATTCGCTTTCAAACACAACAACTTTGAGTGCATTGTATGCAATAAATTTAAGTAATACCTTGCTTGATTACGGAGATGTTGCGGTTGAGGATTATTCGAGTGAAGTTTCAATGGATGTAGTAAACTTTGGCAATATGGCTGTAAATATTAGTGTATCAGGTTATGCTGAAACGCCTGGCGATGGTCTTGCCATGACTTGTTCTTTAAATGGAAATATTTCTCTAGACAATGAGCGTTATACCATAAACTCTGGAACGGCTTTTGGTTCTATGACTCAGCTTACAGGAACAGATATAAATATTGGTGGAGTACAAATCGCTCATCAGATTCTTGATGGAACTCCGGTAACTAATTCCACTTATTGGAAGCTTTACATAGACCCTACAAATGTTCCTGCGGGTATTTGTAATGGAACAATAGTCTTTTCAGCAACGATTCCTTAGTGAAGCAAAACTTTTATATAGTTATTACTTGTTTTATCTATTATTAGTTTTGAGGGTATTTTATGAAGCTACAAAATATTTTTTATTTATTGTTATTCATTGTTTTATTTTCAAGCGTATCAGCACAAGATTTCGTAATTTCGAACTCTGATGATTGGAGGGATGTATATTCTGTTCAAGTATATGCAAATCTTATTGGTTCTGAAGGAAGATTTTTAGTTGGAAAAGAGCATTCTGCAATAATCACTTATTCTATACCTGAAACCAAGACAATTCAAATTATTTCATCCACAGTAAACCCTTATATTATTGGTTATGATGCTTTTCTTGAAGGACAAGGTTATGCCTCTGTTGAAGAGCTTTCTTTCAATAATGTTAATTTAGAACTTGCAAGAAGACTTCCTGGGATTAATAAATTTATAATTGTTGATGATTCTTATGGTTATAATGCTTTGGCTGTCGCACCATATGCTGCTGTTGATGATTATTATGTTTTGTTTGTTGATGATAGAAGTATTGCTCGGGTTTTAGATTTTTTTTCAGAACGTTCAGTTGAAGATATCATCATTTTTGGTCAAGTTGATAGAGAGGTAAAAGATGCTTTGACAAGTTATGCTCCTGAATCTATTAATCTTGGTGATCGTTTTGAAAACAATATTGAGATTGTAAAAAAGTATTTGGAGATAAAACCCACAAAACAAGCAATCCTTACAAATGGGGAATTTATAGAATCCAGTTTGATGTCCGGGTTTGATCCTGTTTTATTCATTGGTCGTGCCAATGTTCCTGATATCGTGCAACAATTTCTTCAAGAAAGCGGTATTGATATAGGCATTCTTATTGGAAATGAATTGATAAACACTGCAACAGTCATTAGAAGACAGGCAGGAATCAGTGTTTTTGTGAAGTTTGCTCAAGGGTCAAGGGTTCCTCAAGGAGGAATATCTAAAGTTGAGGATTTGGATAGGTTTCCAATGCCAGCATACATTTTAGATTTGAAGATATTTTCCGTTTTTTATAATAGAGCAACTGGGCTTTTAGAACTGACCATCCAAAACAATGCAGAACTTGCTTCTTATTTTAAATCAACTATAACTATTTTTAGTGGGGATGAGGTAAAAACAGTGGGTGATGAAAGTCCTATCTTTATTGATAGTGAAGAGTATAAAACTGTAACTTATCCGCTTCAATTATTGTCTGATGAAAATATTTCTGCCGAACTTTTCATTGTTTATGGTGAATCGAAAAAATCATTAGAGAATATTATTCGAGGAACTTTTCCTGTTGAATCCATTACAATCATGGATGAATCATTAATAAATATCACTGGTGTTTACTATGATATGGTGCAGAATGCTTTTATTGTTGAAGTTGAAAACCTTGGAACGATGGGTGCATATGTTGATGTAGAACTTATTGATTTATGGGTTAATGGAGAATTTCTAACTGTTGGCGGTGATGAAATAATTTTTGTCGAACCAAAGAAATCTGGTCAGATAAAAGTTAGTGTTGACCTCACTGAAGAGGATATTGTTCACAGAAATAATGAGTATGTTTTTGTTCGGGTACTGTATGGTGAGCGTGAAAACTCTTTGATTAAGTCAGCTCAGTCCCAATTCTTATTTAAGGTTAAACAGGCAGATTATTTCTTCTACATATTAATTGCTGTTGTTGTGCTTATGTTCTTCTTGATAGTTTGGAAGCGCAGGAAGAAAAAGAATAATTAATAGATTTTGTTAATTCTATTTTTGTTTAGTTTTTTTGTTTTAATGTTTCTTTGAACATAATTCGTTGTCTTAAAAAACCATGATTTAATGTTTTATTTATTTCAATAATTAAGAATTTAATTAATTACAATGGTTATTGTTATTTTAATTCATAGTGGATTATTTTTAAAAAAGGGATGAGCTCCCTAGAACTTTCTGTGATGGGGGAGAGGGTGGTTAGAGAAGAGGCAATAGGGAGCTCATAATCATAATTTTTGTTTTATCTTGAGCTTGTAATGCTGTGGTGGTCTTCTTAGCTCTTGCAGCCACATAAGTCCAATTCGCATCATGTTCTTGTTGAACTTCTCGCTCAGTTTGTATGTTTTTTTATACAAGTCGTAATCTATTAATCCCATTGTCTTCATAGGTGTGAGTATTCTGTCATAAAATTGTCTCTTGTTGTATGATAATTTAACGTTCTTTTTTACGTTAAATGGTCCTTCGTCTTTTGCTTCTATAATTGTTCCATCGTGAAGGGCTGTTGCAAACATTGACATCTCTGTTTTGCCTATTTCTCCTTCTTTCACCTTCATTTCTTCAATTAATAGTTTTGCAACTAATACTTGTTGTTTTGTTGCAAATATTATTTCGAAGATGTTTTCGGGTAAATTAAATTGATCAAATAGCACAACCATTTTATTAACTATATAACACAACTAATATATAAATGTTTCGTTTTGTATACGTTTTAGTATACTGGCTTTTGGTTATTTGAGCTTAATTTTTAAAAATAAGTATAAAAATAAGTATGAAAATAAGTATGAAAATAAGTAAACTTTATAAATTTCGAAAATAAAAGACATTTTATGAAGCTAAAACGAAAACTCTATAAAAGAGGCAGTAGCTATGAAACAACCATACCCCTGCCATTGCTTTTTTCTATAAAAGACAAAAAAAAATATCATGTGGTGTTTGAATTTGATGAAGAACAAAAAAAGTGGTATGTGGATTTTGAATCCATAGAAAAAGAACATAAAAATGAAAACACGGATGAAATATTAAAATATGACTAACAAAAAAACAACAATTAAAGCTGTAACCTTATCAATAATATTAATACTGGTAAGTGTGCTTAGTCTGTTTTTATTAGAACAATTATCACCTGAGTTTTTTGGAAGTATAACAGGAAAACTAATAACACAAGTATATGTTATACCAGCATACCCGATGGATTGTAATGTAACCATGTATAACGGTCAAAATCTCTTATCATTTTTTTGCATACCAAACTATTTTGAACGTGAACAATTCCTAGCAAATTTTACCGGATATACAAAAATATACGCTTACAGGGCTGGCAATTCTGATCCCTGGAAAAGCTATAAGACCAACATGCCCGGATGGGTTGTACAAGACTTAGATTATTTTTCGAGGACTGATGGATACTGGTTTTTTATGAATATTTCCAACACCATAAATTATTTTTATAATGGTTCAAAGGTTTCAAAAACAACTCTTTATCTAAAAGAAGGCTGGAATTTAATAGGTTACCCGACAAACATCCCTCAAAATACAAGTTTTTTTCTTAATCAAACAGAATACGCATATGAAATAAGAAGTTATGACAATGAAAACAAAACATATAAGTCGTATGTTAAAAATTCTGGAGGAACACTTATTCTTATTGAGTCTAACTATGGATATTGGTTGTATGTGAATCAATCTACATCGCTAGAGGTGAATTGGTAATGAAAAAACACTCAATATTTTTATTGCTGACTTTGATTTTAATTTTATCACCTATAGCAGTTATAGCAATACCTCCTTTTCCAACAGAGTTTTATGGACAAGTTGTCGCATTCAACGTTCTTGCAGGACGCTCAACACTTATAGAAGCATACGATAACAATGACGTGTTTTGTGGCTCTTTTTCAGTTCGAACAACTGGTTATTATGGAGTCTTATCATGTCTTGGAGATGATACTTCAACAATAGAAGATGAGGGCGGAATAAATAATGAAAACATAACCTTTTATATAAACGGCCAGAGAGCATCAACTTTTGGAAATAACAATTGGGAAGAAGGATCATATCATTATGTTGATTTAGTAATACCTTTTGTTCACTGTGGTGATGGATTTTGTGACTTAAGAGAAACCTGTCTTTCTTGTGAAGTAGATTGTGGACTTTGTAGTGGAGATATTAGTGGTGATGATGCAACCGGAAATCAAACAGGCGAAGGTGGCGGTGGGAGTTCAGATCAAACAGGAGAAGGAACAGGTGGTGATGGAAGCAGCGGGAGTGGAACCACATCAAGTACAGGCACTGATACAAGTGGCAGTGCAGGTGACTTAGAGGGATCTCTTGATGGAGCAACAGGTGCAGCTACAGCTAGTTTTGATGGTACTGGCGCTTTTGAACAAGGAATGTATCTTGAAGAAGAAGCAGCAAAACTTGGATGTGAAGAAAATTGGAATTGCATTAACTGGTCTATTTGTGGTTCTAATGGTTTGCAAACAAGAGACTGTGTTGATTTGAATGATTGTGGAACATTCGAACATAAACCTGCAGAAACTCAAGAATGCATATATATTTCTTCAGATAAGCCATCTTGTTATGATGGAATACAAAATCAGGGTGAAACAGGAGTTGATTGTGGAGGTCCCTGTCTGTCTTGTTCTGATCGCGTTTTTGGTGATAGAATAATTGAACTTCCAAAATTAATCTGTAAAAAAGAACTAAACCCCTTAAAAAACAAAACATTCCCTCTTTTCCTGCTTATTTCAGCCATAATAATTCTTAAAGTAATGGATAATCACAGAAAAATTCAGAAATTAAAAGAAAACAAGAAAAAACTATCAGATTTAAAACGGGCAAAAAAGATCTTCAGATTAAAAAGACAAACACATTTATTTGTAGGTCTTGTTGTGCTTATAACGCTTATACTGTATTTCTTTTATGTGTTTTTCTTTTTATGTGAACCAAACATGACTGCGCTTTGGATACTCATATTTTGCTTGCTAATAACCCCATTTACAATACACCTAATAATCAAAGCATTCGAATATGATGACCGAAAAAGACTGCTAAAACAAGAAGAATTAATAGACACTCATTATAATCAAATACAAGAACTTATAAGAATTGAAAATGAGCATTTGGCAGAAATTGAGAAAGAACTGGCTGAAAAAATCTTTTCTATCTATAAAGATGACAGATTTAAAGAATTGCTAGTTGAATATCCAACTTTTGATGCATTATACACGCAAATTGTTGATCTTTACAAAGATTATGAAGATAAAAAGGTTTTATTTGAAGATGAAAAATTGGTTTGTGATGAGATTTATGCTCTGGCGAATAATGAATCTTTCAAAGACTTGATGGAACAATATCCTGATATAAAAATTATTTACAACAAGCTTTTGCTTTTGTATGAACATTACGAGAATAAACAAGAGCTTTATGATGATTTAGTGAAAGCTGAAAATGAAGCAAAAAAGAAAATTGTTCTTCCAGATAATGAATCAGACGAATCAAATGAATCTTTGAAAGAAGATGATTCTGAAGAAGAAACTTCAGAATAAAAGTAATAAACATAATAAGATTAATATTTATTACTTTAATAATATACCCTCTTTTGTTATTTTACTTACTAAAAAGAGAAAAATATTTATATAATTAATGTTATAAAAGTACCAGAGTAGCGACATTGCTAGAAAAATATTAAAAAAACTAGCAAAAACTGAGTAAAAACCAGTGAAATAAGTGATTTTCAGATAGAAATAGACAGAAACAACAAGTAAATGAAGAAAGTACATATACAAATAGAAGACAACGTGCACACAAAAGCGAAAGTGCTCTCTGTTCTAAAAGGCGTAACTTTAAATGAGTATTTTGAAAAAGCACTAGAAATGGCTATATTAAAAGATAAAGAAGTGCTTGAAAAAATAAAGCAATGATTTTTTATTTTTTTTAATCCTTTTAGAGCAGAGACTTACATAGTTAACAATGCAAAAATGAATGAGACAACAAGCGTCAGAATAGCAGCAACAACCATTAATACAGTTATTTTAGTTATGATGCTATTTTTGATAATTCCTTTAACAAATGCAATAGTCACGATTACCGATACAACCATTCCGAACACTATATCAGAAGGACAAAACACGACGATATCATTTTCTGCTGAAACTGATGATAATGAATCAATAAATTATTACATCATGATAAATGAACAAATGGTTTCTGAAACAAACAGTTATTTATTCCAAACAAACTACACTGCTGCCGGAAGCTATAAAGTAAAGCTTATTGCAAACACCAGCAAAAGCTTTGTAGTGGAAGAGAAAACGATTCAAGTAACAAATAATGATTTAGATATAGACATAATCTCCCCTTTAGAACAAACTTACTCTTTGGAAGAATTCTCAATTGAAATAATGAGTGCTGAAGCAACTGTTTGTTCATACGAAATAAACAACACAGAACAAGGGTTGCTAACAAAACAAACAAACACTTTTTCAAAAACAACAACACTCAATGAAGGCAATTATAATCTCACTGTGACTTGCGAAGTCGGTTATGAAGAAAAAGAGTCATCAGTCCTGTTTTCTATAGACTTATCAGCGCCGATTATTGAAGACTTCGGACCGAATAACGATTATCCAAATGCGATAACTGGCAGTGTTGTAACGCTTGAAATAGAAACAAACGAGGTTGCAGTGTGTAGATATGATTTGAGTGATAAAGATTATGCTGTTATGCAAAATACTTTTATCAACACCAACTCAAAAAATCATTACTCACAAATATCATCTCTTGCACAAGGAGAACACACATATTTTGTGAGATGCAAAGATTTGTGGGGTAATAAAATGTCTTATTCACAAAGAGTAAGCTTTTTCACAAACAAAAAGCCAACAGCAGTTGTTGACATTGATAAATCACCCCCTTTAAAACAAGGAAAATACGAAATAACTCTTACAACAAGCGAGGATGTGCAGGAAACACCCACTCTTCTTTATAATTTTCAGGATGACGCAGGTAAAAAGACCATTTCACTTACAGGTTCGGGAAGTGTGTGGGAAGGATATTTAATAATTGATTCAAAATCATCAGAAACAATAGGAACCTTTTATTTTTCAGGAAAAGACTTAACAAATCTTGAAGGCACAGAAATAACTAGTGGCAAATTGTTTGAAGTTGATACTGTTAACCCATTAAAAATAGATTCTTTGGAAATAGAACAAGATAGTAATGATTTAATTTTAGAGTGGTATTTTGACGATGAAGAGATAGATAAGTTTAAGATTTACAGATCCACAGATGGAAGCGTGTCATTAAATGATTTATATGACTCGACCAAAAGCACGTATTATAAAGACAGGGGTGTTGATGAAGGGGTAACTTATTATTACAAGGTTTCTGCAGTTGATGATGCTGGAAACGAAGGCTCACTATCAAATATGGCTAACGCAAGAATTGAGCCAGAACTTATATCTGCTGAACCATTATCAGCTAAACTCTCTGCAAAAGTAGATCAAAAAATCACCCTCATTGAATCACACATAATGGATTTAGATTGGTCTTTAAAAAGTCTTGAGCAAGAAACTGATGGAACCAAAATTGATGTAATAGACATATTATCGCTTGTTGCGAAAACAAAGGCCATAAAGACAAATCTCGAAAAGATAAAAACTGATTTGGTAAAACTAAAAAATCAAGATGTGAATGAAGAAATACTTGATTCGAGACTTGATAAAATCAAAGAGGAAATCGAAACACAAACTGAAAAAATTATTAAATCAGTGACTATAACTGATCGTTTAGACTACGAACAAGTATTTGACGAAGCAGCATTATCTCAAGCAGCAAACGAGTATTCTTCACTAAAAAAACAAGCAGTCAATAATATTTGGTTGAAGGAAGCAGAAACTATTAACGAAAAAACAACAATCAACACTAAAATATTTTTAGTAAAGGTTGATTATTTAAGTGTTGGTTTGGATGATTCTATTAATAGATACACTATTATTAAAAAATTAATAGTTGTTCCTAATGGTTTTTCTGATTTGTCTGTTGTTGAAATAATTGATAAAGAGTTTGAGTCAAACGCTGAAAACATAATTTTTGAAAGAACACCCATCATCCTAAAAAAAGATCCTGTAGTTGAATGGTTGTTTAACGAGTTAGATGATTCATCAA
>JAHIUF010000091.1 GCA_018817005.1 Nanobdellota archaeon | reverse complement strand
TATAAGTAAAACTGAAAGAATAACAAATTTTGCTATTTGATAAATTTGATATTTTGATTTTTGAGCCATATTATTCATAAGAATATCATTCCTTTTATAATTTTTGCTTTTATAGTGCCCCGTGCCGATTGCGTATAACAACATATAGGCGTATTTCTTTGAATTATTTGATTCTGGGGCTTGTAGTTGTTGAATTTTATTTTTTGTTTTTGAAAATGTGGTGTGACTTGATAGTGGTTTTCGCTTTTTTCGGATTTTTTTCGGTTTATTTGGAGCAATCTTTTTAATGAGGTTTTTGGATTATTTGGTTATGGATGTTTTAGAGGCTGTTAAAAGGGAAATGCTTCGTCGCAGACTTAGCAGAAAGACTATTTCTACTTATCTTTTTTATATCCGAAAATTCCTATTGTTTTGTCATAAGGAACCAAGAGAGTTTTCTAAGAAGGATTGCCGTTTATTCTTGGAGATGTTTATGGGAAAAAAATTTTCTTTGGTGGCAAAAAAGAAGGCTATTAATGATGATATTTCTGGCTCAACACTCAATGTTGTTCTTAACTCTTTGAGATTTATGATGGAAGAAGTGCTCAGAAAAAGTATGCGGCTTAATATAAGATATTCAAAAACACCAAAAAGCCTTCCAGCTTGCCTTTCCAGAGATGAAGTCAGAATGCTTATTGATTCAATAACTAATCAAAAACATAAGATGATTGTTTCCTTGATGTATGGTTCGGGATTAAGAGTTGGTGAAGTTGTAAAATTAAAGAAAGAAGATATTTTACTGGCTCAAGACATTGGTTGGGTGAGACATGGGAAAGGTGATAAGGACAGACCTTTTATAATTCCTGAATGTTTGAAAACAGATATTGAAAGTATTATTTCTAAAATCAATAATTGTAATTATCTGTTTTACGGGAATAAAAAAACTCATATCTCTGTCAGGACTGTTCAGGTAATTGTGAAAATTACAGCCATTAAAGTAGGAATTAATGCAAATATTCATTCCCACACATTAAGGCATTCTTTTTCAACCCATCTATTAGAATCCGGAAGCGATGTTACAGTTGTTCAGTCTTTGTTAGGTCATAATGAGGCCAGAACAACCTTGAATTACCTGCATGTTGCAAAGCCTAAACTTATATCTGTTAGAAGTCCTCTTGACTCATTATAATTTTTCAGATGTTTATTTTTATTTTTTGTTTTCAAAGGATAAGTTTTTATTTTAGTTTTTCTTTTAATCTTATATGAGATGTTTTATCGCTTTGAATCTTCCAATGGTTTCTAATATTCTTGAGGTTCAAAAAGAACTTAAGAATAAGGAATTTTTTAGAGGTAAATTCACTGAACCAGAAAACATTCATCTAACACTTAAATTCTTAGGGGAGATTGATGAAAACACAATTTCAAACATTAGACTAAAACTAAAAAATATTAAACATAAGTCTTTTGATTCGGTTATTGATGAAGCCGGATTGTTTTCCGAGAGAATAGTGTGGCTCACAGCAAGTAATGTTTTGGAACTGCAAAGAGAAATCGACGAATCACTATCAGAACTTTTTCCTAAAGAAAAAAGATTTATGAGTCATATAACCATTGCGCGGATTAAGTCCGTAAGTGATAAGCAAGGCTTAAAACAATATTTAAACAGCTTAAAACTTGATATCAAGGGCAGGATTGAATCGTTTTCTTTAATTAAAAGCACACTCACACTAAAAGGATCAAAATATCAAGAAATTGAAAGATTCATGCTGGTAGATATTTAATCATCATATTTTTTCTAACACAGGACCTTCAGGCGTGTCTTTGATTGCAAAGCCTTTTTCTTTTATCTCATCCCGAATTTTATCGGCTTTTGACCAATCTTTGTTTTTTCGAGCATCATCTCTTTTTTTTAATAATTCATCTATGATGCCTGAAACAACAACTTTTTCTTTTTCGAAAGTTTTAATGCCCAAACCAAGAACTTTATCAAAATCACATAGAAGTTTTAATTTTTCATTGTTACCAATCTCTTTATCTTTTACAACTTCCCAGACAACTGCCAAAGCAAGAGGTGTGTTTAAATCGTTGTTAATTGCTTCCAAAAATCTTTTTTTATATTCTTCTTCTATTTTTTTATTAGAAACGCTATCATTGTTTTCTTTAAATGAAACAACATTTTCCTTTAATCTTTTAAGAGCACTTTCTGCTCCATCCAATGCTTCAAAGCTAAACGTTAGTTGTGTTTTATAATGTGCTCCAAGACAAAAATATCTGTAACTTAATGGGTTGTATCCTTTATCTTTTAATACTTGTAATGTTAAAAATTCTCCTTTTGACTTGGCCATTTTTCCTTCTTTCATAACAAGGAAATCATTATGCAACCAATAATTCACCCATTTTTTTCCTATGGCTGCTTCTGCCTGAGCAATCTCGTTTGTATGGTGAACAGGAATATGATCAATTCCTCCACAGTGTATGTCGAATTGTTCTCCAAGATGTTTCATGCTCATAGCGCTACACTCAATATGCCAACCAGGAAAACCTTTACCCCAGGGACTATCCCATTGCATGACATGATTCTGATGTTTTCCAGCAGCTTTAAACCATAAGGCGAAATCTAAAGGATTATGTTTTTCAGGATCAGGTTCAATTCTTGCTCCGGCTTCTAATTGTTCAATATTTAACTTTGCAAGTTTACCATAATCTTTAAACTTACTGATATCAAAATAAATTGCTGTTGAAGTTTCATAAGCAAAACCATTTTCAAGTATTTTCTCAACAAGCTTAATCATTTCAGGAATGTGTTCTGTTGCTTTACACCAAATATTTGGCTCTAAAATATTCAAGTCTTTAAAATTCTCCTTAAATTTCAAAGTATATTTTTTTGCAAGTTTAAGCATCGATTCTTCTGTAAAATCAAGACCTTCTCTTCTAATGGCTTTCACCATTTTGTCTTCTCCAGAATCAGCATCAGAGGTTAAATGTCCAACATCAGTAATATTTATTATGTGTTTAACCTTAAACCTGTTAAATTCAAGTGTTCGCCTCAAAATATCCTCAAAAATATATGCTCGAAGATTCCCAATATGTGCATAGTTATAAACTGTTGGTCCACAACAATACATTCCAATTTCTTCTTTTCTGATTGGCTTGAACTCTTCTTTATTTCGACTTAATGTGTTTGAAAGTTTTAGTTTCATATTATTTATCATAATTAATTAGTTCTTTTTATATGTTTTGAAAAATTAATCAATTATCTCTGTTTCAATTCTTTCAAGATTGCAAAAATCACTTGTGAAATTATAAGCTCCTGCATTTAAAAAAACAATTTTATCTCCAACTTTTGGATTTTTCAGATAAACTCTGTAACGAAATAAATCCATAGAACAAGGAGTAATTCCTTTTATAACAAACGGCTCGCCTTCGCCTGGCTGCATTTCTCCCAGAACAAGCAGTTTAACAGGAACAATTAAAGCATCCAAGTCACTGTTATAAACTGAAGCATTGACAATTATGTTGTTATCATACATTCTGATTATCGAGGTTTCAAGCTTACAGGCAGGAGCAGATATGAATCTTCCGGGTTCAACAATCATTGAAATGTTTTTTTTATTAAGCCAATCTCTTAAATTTTTAATTTTTTTAAGAACAGTTTTTATAACATCAAAATTAGTGTTTGCATACATTGAAGGAATACCACCGCCAATATTAACATATTTAATTATTTCAAAGGTTTCTTCTTCAAACATATTTTCAAGTTCGTATTGTAAATTCCACTCGCTCATATTCTGAGTTTTCCTGTGAAAATGAATGCCAAGAGATTCAATAAAAGGGTTTTTTGAAAGGAATTTTAATTTCTCAGAAACAACTTCTGAATTCATTCCAAAAACAAAATATTTCTCTGTTCTAAGACTGTTTTCTTTTAATTTAACTCTTAAATGAATATTTATTTTCACATGATTTTTTCCCAAGAATAAAAGAATAACTTCAAGATCTGGCTCATTATCAACAACAAAATGTTTCACACCAACTTTTATCAGTTTTTCAATTTCTTCAAAAGTCCATCCTTGAGCAAGAAATATAACCCTGCTTTTGTCTTTTACATTTTCTAGTTCAGTGCTTAAATGAATGCTAAACATGGAATTTGTTTCTTCTTCTAAAATAGTTGTAATCAAAGGATTTGTCTTTGAACTATAAGAAACAATATTTGTGATTAACTCAACTTTGTTATATTGTTCTAAAACTTTTTTTCTTGAAAGTATGAATTTAGGCTTTCGCATTTTTTTTCATCTCATCAACTAAATCTTTTTTGACACTTTTTTTCTTTTTCTTCTTTAACAATCCCTCTATTTCTAATTCTTCAAGAGCTGCAATCATTGCAATTGGGAAAGTGATTGTTACATCTCCATTAACTGTTGCAACATCACTATCATCTTTTACTTTGCCCCAGGATTTTGCTTCGTCAGTTGTAGCTCCAGACATGCTTCCTGAGGTTTTATGGCTTGTTGTCATATAAACAGCGTATTCAGCACCTCCGTGCAGAAGAGTACATAAAATCGCGTGATGCTTTGAAATGCTTCCGCCAAGAGCTATTACTGCTTTTTTTTCATCATGATTGGTTGTGAAAAGTATGTTTCCAAAATCCTTTATTGGGTCAACTATGAAGTCAGGGTGTTTTTGTTGAAATAAGTAAAGATGAAACCCTATTGCACCATCAGTTATTGCGGGGCAGAATATTGGAACATCATTTCTTGCTGCTTGAAAAAGAATAGAATTTTCATCATCAAGCATAAAACCTATTTCTTTTAGTAATTCAGATATGGTCCAACGATTTTCTTTTTTGTAAAGTTCATCAAGCATTGGCATAATCTTATCCTCAAAATTCATATAACTCTCATTTCTAACATATAGATTTCCAACTCTGTTAATGCCTTTTTCATGAAGTTCAACATCATCACTTTCAAATTTTCCAACTAGAAATTTTTCACCTGTTGATTTCATAATGTCTTCTTCAAGTCCACCGGCTGTTGTCACAATTACATCAGCCATACCAAGTTTTATTAGTTGCGCAAAAAAACCCCTAAGACCTGATGTTACCATGTTAGAAGTAAAAGTCAAGAATATTTTTGCAGAGTTCTTCTTCATCTTAACAAAAACATCTTTTGCTTTTGAAAGCTCAATGCTTTGATAACCAAGGCTTTTGAAACTCTGAACTAATTCAGAAACCTTCATTTTTGGAGTCCATTTCAAATCATTAACATATTTCATAATAATCACCTTTTTAGTTTATAAGCTAAGGCAAAGAAAAAATCTTACTTAACTACAAGCCTTAACTGTATTCATAATTTTTTCAAAATGAATATTTATTTATAAAACTTTTCTTAGAGCCGAGTTTAGAATGTCAGATATCTTTTCTTCTTCAGAACGTATATATGTTAGTTTTGATCTTGTTGCAGGATTGTTTGGACCTAAAACACAGCACATTTCAGGACCCTTAGAAATTTCATAAGTGTCTATTTCTCTGGCCAAATCGATTATTTGGTTTTTATCAAAAGTTAGAAGAGGTCTATGAACACAAATATCAACTGCTTCATCAATTATTGCTAAATTCTCCAAAGTCTGACTTGAAACCTGACCAAGATTTTCACCAGTTACAAGAAAATCACAGTCTTCTTTTCCTGCAATTTTTTCTGCAACCCTAAGCATTAACCTTTTTGTAAGAACAAAATAATATCTGTGATTGCAATTTTTAACAATTTGTGAAAACTCTTCGCTTAAATTAATCACAATAACTTTTTTTACACCAATAATTTTTGCAGTTTCAAGAGATTTTTTTTCAGGCTCATCACTAGTGAAAGGTTCGTTTGAAAAATGAATTGCAATGAGGCTTGCACCTCTTTCAATCATCATTTTTCCTGCTACAGGACTATCAATCCCTCCAGATATTAATAATAGACCTTTCATTTTACACCATAAATTTTTTTTGCAATACTCATAATTTTTTTTTTATCTTTTGTTGTTTTAACTGTGAGCTCACCGTATTCTTTAACTATTACTTCTTCCCCATCAACCTTTAAAACAATAACAATTCCTGCATCTTGCAGAACTTCAAAGTTTTTCCTGACAAAATCCATATTTAACTTCAATCTCTTTTTAGGTGTTGCTGTGAAACCTGCTTTTGTTTTACACTCTTTGATAAAAAACATGTTTTTTAGAACGAGTTGTTTTTATAAAAAGATATTGTTTTTTAGTTTTTTTTTAAACATTAAACATACTTGTGAATATATTTGATTGTTTCTTCTAAATTGCCAAAGTCCATAGGTGCTTTTCCCAAATCATTTGCTAGTTTGAGATTGTCAGTTTCAATCTTTAATTTTCTTCCGCCATAATTTTTAAACCAATCATCGTAAAGTTCGTTCAATTGAGCTAAATAGTCATTTTCTGGAAGAGTTAAACCTCTTTCATTTTCTCTTTTAGGATTCAATCGTATTCTTTTCAAGATTCTTTGTTTTAATGTTTCTACATCGGCTTTTAAATAAACTACCAAGTCAATTGGTTGAAGATTTGCTGTTAAACTATCTTTCATACTTTTTATTTTTTCAAATTCATCTTTTGTTAAACGATTTGTGTTGTAAAGATTTTTTGAAAAAGTATAAACATCTTCATCCATTATTCTATCCTGAACACAACTGTTTGGATTAAGTTGCATTTCAAGTCTTTGGCCAAATCTGGAAGTAATAAAATATAATTGAGTTACGTATCCTACTCCTGCCTGATCCATACATTTATAGAAATTATCAAGAACAGTTTTGTTTACTTTTTCACCGTAAAAATCAAAATGATAAAAAGATGCGAATCTCTCAGCGATAAGGCTTTTTCCAGCACCAATATTTCCTGTTAATGCAACTATTTTTTTTCCACTCATCTTTTCTTGCAAACAAAAAATGCATGGTCTTTTTCAAACGGGTCAAGTTCTCTATAATCAACAATAGTAATGTGTTTTTCAAGCTTTTCTCTTACTTCTTTAAACAAAATTTTAGGTTTTTTAGAAACGTCAATGCTTCTGGCTTTTATTGCTAAAAGACCAAAACACCCTTCTTTAAGAAAATAATCACAATTTTTTAAGAATATCTCAACCTGATTTTTTTGGGATATATCTTGAAAAATAACATCAATATTTAAAACTCTGTCCTTGTACTCTTCCGGATGGTTGGCATCTGCAACAATTGGAGCAATATTAGTTCTTTTTTCACTGAGAAACACAAGATCTCTTGCAACTTCTGGTGAAAACTCAACTCCGAAAACAAAACCATTTTGCCCCACGATATCCGAAACAAATGATGGTGTATAACCATGTGCTGCGCCAAGATACAGAACATTTTGTCCTTCTTTAATTCCAAGCTGTGATAAACCTTTTTTCAAAGCCGCAGCGATTTTGCTTCTATTAGGATCCCATTCTCTGAAAAAATCATTTCCCTCACGAACAACTTTTTCATCAAAAAAAGATTGTTCTTTTGAAATGCTTTTTGTGAAGATATTATTTTTGCTATCAGAAAAAATATTTGAAAATTTATGGCTTAAAGGTTTCATATGAATTTTGCCTCCAATTCTCTCTTTAGTTTGTCACCGATGAATTCTCCTTTGAAAAAATCTGCTCTGGCAGCGATACTCAATTTGTCTGCGAGAACTCTTGCAACTTTTCCTCTGTCACTTTTTTTTGCTTTTGAAACTAAAGGGTGCATAATGATATACCCGTGTTTTGGTGGTTTTGAACCACTTTTCAAATGTCGAAATAATGCTTTTTCAGCACCGAGTAATTGCATTGTTGAGCTTGGAATCATTGCAAGTTTTCTAAGAGACCCTGCCTCTTCCAAAAGTTTTGCAGCGATAATTGCACCTGCAATTGTAAGTATGTTTTTACAATAATTCTCCATAACACTTTCAAGATAAGTAGTTATTTGTTCTCTAAGTTCAAACATCGTGCTTGTCGATTTGGCCAGGGAAAGAATGGGTTCAAGATCTTTTTCTTCAAGGTCTTTTCCCATGCTGGTCGTGAGCTGCATTTCATTCATGAGTTCTTGTTTGTTCTTTTTTGCAACTAATTTTACAAATGATTCATTATCAGAAACTTTCTTTGAAAACTCAGGCAAATATATTGCGTACCAATCACGAAGCCTTTTTGAAAGAGAATTAGTTATTTTTGCAAGCTCTTCAATATTATTTATGGCTTGCATTATGTAATTATCCTCTGTTATTGACTCTCGTATCTTATTTTTTGAGAGCACAATATTTTTTTCTCTTAGTTCTAATAAGATGTTTTTTTCTTTCATCATTGTTTTTTGGAATAACAGTTACATTTTTAAATCTTTAGAACCATATTTTTATAAAGAGTTGCATTTTTTACATTTAAAATGGCTAAAATAATTGAAAAAATGAATGCGAAGAGCAGATTTAAGCTTAAACAGTTTGTAAAAGAGCTTGAGCCTTATAAGGGTAGGCATACTGAACTTGTAAGTGTTTATATTCCTGCAGATTATGATATTAATAAGATTATGAACCATTTATTTCAAGAACAAGGAACTGCCAGCAATATTAAAAGTAAAGGCACAAGAGATAATGTGATAACTGCACTTGAAAAAATGATGCAACATTTGAAACTCTTTCCTTTCACGCCACCTCATGGACTCGCAATTTTTTCTGGAAACATTGCAGAACGTGAAGGTCAACAAGAGTTTAAGGTTTGGAGCATAGAACCACCAATTGCTTTAAATCAGCGTCTTTATCGTTGTGATAAGGAATTCGTGCTTGATCCACTTCGTGAGTTGCTTGACACAAAAGAAATTTATGGTATGATTGTTATGGATAGACGTGAGGGTACAATTGCGATTTTGAAAGGTAAAGTAATTATTCCTCTTTTGACAAGACATTCTAATGTTCCTGGTAAATTTAAAGCTGGAGGTCAGTCAGCTCAAAGATTTGCAAGACTCAGAGAGGGTGCTGCAAAAGACTTCTACAAGCGACTCGCCGATTATGTTAAAGAACAATTTTTAGAAATGAAAGAGCTCAAAGGAATACTGGTTGGTGGACCCGGTCCAACAAAGTACACTTTTGTGGATGGAGGTTTTATAACCGATCAAGTAAGGCAAAAAATAATTGCTATAAAAGACCTCTCATACACAGGAGAATTTGGTTTACAGGAGCTTTTAGACAGATGCGACGATGTTTTAGCTGAAGAAGAGGTTATGGAAGAAAAAAAAGTTATGAATCGTTTTTTTAATCTTCTTGCGAAAAATTTTGGAACAGTTAATTATGGAAAAGATGCTGTTATGCATGATTTAAAAATGGGTGCTGTTGAAATTGTTTTATTGTCTGAAGACTTGTCTGATGAAGTGATTGAAGAGTTTGAAAAAGAGGCAGAGGCTCGTGGGAGTGAAGTTGTGATTGTATCAACAGATACTCGAGAGGGTGTTCAACTCAGAGATATAGGGAAAGTTGCGGCAATTCTTCGTTATGAAGTGAAAAGATAAAATTAATTGATTAATTTTTTCAATTCTTTCTTTTATATGAAGAAAAAGTTTTTTATTACAAAAAGTTGTATCTTTTGTTAAAAAAATGTATCTTGAAAAACCTTTTATTGCGTTGAGAATGGGTTCTAATGTCTGGTGTAGATTCTTTTGTTCTTGAAAATAATTGGATTATAAATATAAAAATTTAAAAAAAGAGGTTCTTAAATATATTAAATGAGTTTGGTAAAAGAAGCTTTCTTGGAGTTATTTCCAGAAAAATTCGAGAACAGAATTATGTTGCTTAAATATTCTGCAAAATTTTCGAAATATAATGCCAATGTTAAATATGATTCTAATAAAATCACTTTTAGTCTTTCAAATGATTGGAAAGATGTTTCAAAAGAAATACAAAAAGGGCTAATACAAAGCTTGTTTGTTAGAGTTTTTAAATCTAACATTAGAACTATATACATTGATCTTTATGAAAAATTTGTTAAGAACATTCCTCGTTTTTCACAGACAACCCAAATTGACCTTATTTTAAAAGCTTCTTTTGAAAGAGTAAATAACAAGTATTTTTTCGGCTTTTTAGACTTGCCAAACCTTGTTTTTGGCAGAGAATCTTTTTCAAAGCTTGGAAGTTATGATTACATGTCTAATACAATAACTTTAAGCACGGCACTATTAGATGATGAAGAATTATTGGATTATGTGATGTATCATGAAATGCTTCATCAAAAACTTAAGTTTTATACTAAAAATGGCAGGAATTATCACCACACATCTAAGTTTCGAGAAAAGGAAAGGGCTTTTGAAAATCCTGTGGTTGAAAAGAAACTAAAAAGTTTTCTTGCAAAAAAGCGTATGAAAAAACTTTTCCGTTTGTGGTAGTGCTAATCTCTCCTCATATTTAAATGAGAAACTATTTAAATGAACTTTTTTTTCTTAGAGTATCAATATTAGAGTATCAATATTAGAGTATCAATATTATGGTGATATCAATGGCTGAAATAAAACACAAGAGCGTTGGCAGTTTACAAAAAGGAAATTATGTTGTGCTTGAAGAAGCACCTTGTATTGTTACAGATGTAAAGATTTCAAGACCTGGAAAGCATGGTCATGCAAAAGTCAATCTTACAGCTGTAGGTATGATTGATGGAAAGAAAAGAAATACTGTTATGCCAGGTCATGATTCAATTGGAGTTCCGATTATTGACAAGAAAAATGCTCAAGTTTTGAGCGTGATTGGTGATGTTGCAAATGTTATGGACTCTGAAACCTATGAAACATTTGATTTAACAGTTCCAGAAGAGCTAAAAGAACAAGTTAATGAGGGCACAATTGTCGTTTATTGGGTTATAATGAATGATAAAGTGCTTAAACAAATCAAGAACGAATAAACTATAAATTCACAAGATATCATGTTATTAGGAGGTTTTTAAATGGTAAAATTCCCGGAAGCTGAAGCAAGACTTTTTCATAATATCTTTATTTGTCGTAAATGCAAGTCAAAGATAAGGGCTTCAAACCTAAAAGTTATTGCAGGAAAGATAAAGTGTCGTAAGTGTAATGGAAAAGCCTTAAGACCAATTAAGAAGAAATAAACAGAATAAATAGTAAATCTTATATACTTTGGCTTTCTAATTTTCTTTATGAGTTTTTTATCAGCGATTTTAGAGTACAAATTCATAATACTTTTTTATGCAATAATTGTTTTTATTGTTGTTTATTTTCGGAAAAAGTTTGATTTTCAAGCTAAATTCATTGCTTTGTACAGAACAAAGTTTGGTATAAAGTTTATGGAACGTTTTGCTAATCGTCATTCAGAACTTGTAAGAATAATAGGTCTTGTGGCTATTGGTGCAGCATATATGGGCATGATTTTCATCGTTTTTTTCATATTTAAAGGTTTCTACTCGTTGTTTTTCATTCCTGATGCCCCTCCGGTTTTATCGCCTGTAATTCCAGGGGTCCCAATTCCCGGAAGCCCTATTTTTGTCCCTTTTTGGTATGGTATAATTGCTCTTTTCATAGTTGTTGTTTTTCACGAGGCAGGTCATGGTGTTGTTGCACTTGCAAATAAGGTTAAAGTTGATCATACAGGAATTGTTTTTTTTGGTCCTTTAATTGGTGCTTTTGTTGAGCCTGATGAAAAAGAGCTTAAAAAGAAAAGTGATGTTGTACAATATTCAATATTTGCAGCAGGTCCTTTTGCTAATATGATTCTTACTGCGATTATTCTTTTATTATTTGTACTTGCTTTTAATCCTTTGATTGATGCAAATTATGACTCTGTTGGTATTTATTTTAAAGAAATCCAGGAGGGTTATCCTGCAGAACTTGCAGGTGTATTGCCAAATGAAGTATATACTTCTTTGAATGGTGAGGAAATACTTGCTGTGAATGATTTTGTTGCAATACTTGATGATGTTAGGCCTGGTGAGAATGTTACTTTATCTAATTCAAATTATTCTCATGTGATAACAACTGAGGGAAGTCCTGATGATCCTTCTAAGGGTTACTTGGGTGTTATGGGAATCCAAAACAAGGTTGTTTTAAGGAATCCCAAGCTGAGAATCCCTTTTAAGGGGTTTATGTGGTTTTATGGGTTGTTACAATGGGTTGCAATGCTTAGTCTTGGTATTGGTCTTGCAAATCTTTTACCTCTTGGTCCTGTTGATGGTGGTAGAATGCTCTCTTTAAGTCTTCAAAAGATAAAAGGCAAGGACAAAGGTATTCGCATATTTACAAAAATCACTGCTCTTTTCATATTACTAATGTTGATTTTGGTTTTTGTTCCAATAATTAAAGCGGTTGTTGGCTTATGAAATTAATAATTACTAGACACGGAGAAACACTTGAAAATATTAATGGTATTTGTCAGGGTCACCTTCCAGGCACTCTTTCTGAAAATGGAAAATTGCAGGCTAAAAAACTCGCTTTAAGATTTAAGGATGAAAAGATTGATGCAATTTTTTCTAGTGATCTTGCTCGGTCTTCTGATACTGCAAAAGAGATTGCGAAGTTTCATCCAGAGGCAAAGCTCGAATTTGTATATGAGCTTCGTGAATGTGATCATGGTTCAAAAAATACTGGTAAACATTTTTCTCAGATTGATTGGAATTCCAGAGATGGTATGGAATCGCGTGAGAGCATGAGAGTTCGTTCTAAGAAAATAATTGATAGGGCTTACAGGATGTATCCTGATGGTTTTGTTGTTTTTGTTGGTCATAATGGTGTTAATCGTGCGTTAATTAGTGTTATTATGGATTTGCCTGAGGCGTTTATGGCTCGTTTTGGTCCTTTTTTAAACACTTCTGTTAGTGTTTTTGAGATAAAAGAGAATAGACAACATTTAATTCATCTTCTTAATTGTGCAAAACATCTAGATTAATTTTGTCACTATGAAGTGATTAAAAATAGAAAACTTTATAAATAACTAAATTTTACACTAATAAAAAAGGTGAAAAAATGCCAATAATCAAACGAGACGCTAAACAAATTAATGTTTATTTATCCAGAACATTTGCAAACTATACAATTCATGAAGAAAAAAACAGTTTTATTGTTTTTAAAAACTCAGATTCAATTGATAGATTTCATAACAGTTCTGATTTAGAAATAAATTCTCCAAACATTGGAAGAATAGTTGAAGTTGAACGTGATGAAAACATTGATGTGATAACCATGAGATTATATAATTCACAGTATATCTCTAATGCTGAAAAATTGTCACAACTTTACGACAGAGAGTTTCCAGAGACAAAAATTAGACTAATTACAGGTCTTTCAAATGAATAATTTTTTTTTTAGAACAAATCTTTAAAAACAATCTTTCTTTCTTACAAGTACTTTGACAAAACCAGATATTCCAATAGAAGATTTTAAACTCAAAAAAGAAGAAATGGAAACAGGAATAACCTATTTATTATGTCCAGATGTTAATTGTAATCTTTTTTGGGATGATTTAGGACCTGTTCCCTGTGAATCAAATTGTCCAAGACAAAAAGATTTAGTTAAAATACTTTATTGCAATCGCTGTAATGATTTAGTGGAATTACCAGGTACTCATCATTTGTGGCAAAGAGTCGATCATCTTTGTCCAGTTGATCAATTGACTTTCTTTGAATTAAGAAAAACCTCTTATAGAATTATTTTTGAAAAACCCATGTAAAGCTTTAAAAACTATTTCTATTTCTAAAATTTATGATAAGCATAGTTTTGGTTGAACCAGAAAATCAAGGAAACATAGGTGCTATTGCGAGACTTATTGCAAACTTCGAATTTGAAAAACTGATTTTAATAAATCCTAAATGCAAGATTGAAGAAGAAGCGTATAATAGAGCAAAACATGCACAAAAGATTCTAAAAAAAGCAAAAATAAGTGATTTTTCAAAACTAAAAAAATTTGATTATCTTATCGGAACCACTGCAAAACTAGGTTCAGATTATAATATTCCAAGATGTCCAGTTACACCTGAACAATTAGCAGAAAAAATTTCTAAACTTGAAAAGAAAACAAAAATAGCAATTCTATTTGGAAGAGAGGGAACAGGACTTACAAATGAAGAACTAAAAATGTGTGATTTTACAGTTACAATTCCTGGAAGTGAAAATTATCCAACACTAAACCTAAGCCATGCTGTTGGGATAATACTTTATGAATTATTCAAGAAACTGTCCGGAGACAAAAGAACAGTGCACATAAAATCTGTTTCTAAAAGAGAAAAAGATCAAATCGAAAAGATGTTTATAGAAGTTCTTGACAAGATGACTTTTTCAACTCCTGAAAAAAAAGAAACACAAAAAATAGTTTGGAAAAAAATATTTGGAAAAAGTTTTCTTACAAAAAGAGAAGCATTTGCAGTGATGGGTTTTTTGAAAAAATTAGTTAAAAAATAACGTTTTTATATGAGTGATTGTTCTAATTTATTGATTTGATCTGTGACTTTCTCTGTTGATTCATGGTTGTATATATCGCTGTTTTGTATCTCATTAAACGCTTGATTTAAATAATTTAATGAGTTTATAACTTGTTTTTTTGCCTCGACATATAATTCTTCATGTTTTGCGTTTTTGGCTAGTTCATATATTCTTAAATAGTTTTCAGAATGCTGAAGCTCTACATCTATTGCCATATTGGCCAGTGTATGTGCATCTTGTTTTAAGGCCAAAAAGATTTTTTTTTTTCTCATAAAAATATTAAAATAACTCACAATATATAAATGTTTCGTTTTTAACCACTAAATAGGAGTTATTAATTCATTTAGATGGGTTTTCTTCACCTTGAAATTCGAGTTTTCTGTTTTTTTGGAAATCTTCCGAAAAATTTTGAACTGACTTTTAATTCTATGTTTTTGTGGCCTTCTCAATCTTTTTTTTTGCAAAATAGTCATGGACTTCCTTTGGAACCTTCGGTCTCGCATTTTTTCCAAGAGAATAATAAATTTTTTCAGCTTTGTCACCCCAAGAATAATCGCCTGTTTCTTTTTTTACTTCAGAAACCTTGAATTCATCCAAGTCAGACCCTTTTTTTAGATGATAATAAATAACTCTTTGACTTGTTTTCGGAAATAGTTCTCTGTAAATCTTGAAGATTTTATAACCATGTGCTTTTTTAAGAAAGTATAATATTTCAACAATGTTTTGACGAATATTACTGCCAACTGGTCTTCCGCGAGTCATTTTAAAACTCTTTTGCAAACTTTTTAGCAACTCTCAAAGAAAATTCTGCTTCAGAAAAATCCAAATCTTTTTTGTTCAAAAAGGCTTGAACCTTGATAATGTCTTCTTCAAAAGGAACACAAATCATTGTTTTCAACTCACCAATCATTTCTGTTAAGTCTTCGCTTTTCTTGCTTAAAATCTGAAAATACTTTTTTTTAATACGTTCAGTTATTGTTTCAAGACTTTTTTTGACAATTTTTTGAAGCTCTTCATCAGCGTTAAGATTATCTTCTTCTTTTGGTTCAGTTATTTCTTGTTTTTCTGTTTTTTCTTCTTTAGAGGAAATATTTAACAAGAAACCATCGTCTTCTTCATCACTCTCTTTGCTAACAACCACATTTTCATCTAAAAGATTTTTTTTCAAAGAAAAGTTTTCAAAAGGATCATCATCCGACAATTCTTCTTTTAAATCAGCATTTTTTTTAGGCTTTTCAACTGTGACGGTTGTCTCGTTTTTCTGGCTTTCACAAACATTCTCATCTTCAGAAACGTCAATTATTGTTTCAGATTCATCTTCTATTTTAGAAGTGGTTTCTTTTAATTCTTCTTGAATCACAGGACTTTTTTCTTTTTTTTCTAAAATTTCAATCTCTTCAAGAAACGCCAAATCATCTTCAATAGGAACTTCTTCAACTGTTATTCCAAAATCTTCAGCATCAGGATCATCATGATTGTTTTCTTCTTTATCTTCTTCAGATGCAAAAGTTTTTAGATTTACTTTATCAATCTCGTTCTCTGTTTCTTTGTTTTCAATATTTGTTTCAACAGCTTCCTTTATTTCATATTCTTGTTTGTTCTCCTTTTCCTCAACAGTTTCTGTTATTCTATATGTGTGAAGTAAGTAATATTTGCTTTTTCTAACACCAAAATAAACTTTTATTGGTTTCTTGAGTATTTCATAAGCTTTTTTTGAAAACCTCGCGACTTCAGAAGCATCCTTATCATTAAGTTTTTGTTCTGAACCCAAATCTTTCAAAGATTTTTTTGTTAAAACATTATCTCTAATATCTCTTTCTAGCATAAACTCTTGATAATTAATTTTTGAACTAAGAAGGTTTAAACCAGTTTTAGAAAAAACCATTTCATCTTTTTCAATCTCCCCTTTATAATCTGGCAGACCAAAGTAAGGCATAACCGTGATTTTTTCACCAGAAACAATACACTCTACACAAATTTCGCTATCAATCATTTTTTGTACAACTATTGCTGCTTTTACATCATTGCCAATATTATTTTTTTTTCTATACTTTAAGGCTTTGGGAGTGTAAAGTGAAATCCAGCAGTCCTTAACAGCTCTGAAAAAAGCAGTTTTGCTTTTAACATTAGTAATAACTCCTTCAACAACACCACTATCAGAGATATAGCTTGGACTAGTAATAAAAGTTGTGAATGGTCTTTCAATTGCAGTTACTAATTTTGCAACATTAAAATTGTCAATATCAATTGTTAAGGTGTCATAAGCCTCTAGCAATTCATTTTGAAAATCTTCTGATAATTCAAGGTTTTCAAAAAAATCTTTTATTTCTGTATAAGCTTCTTTTAGTGATTCATCACTTTCAAAATCAACTTTTGATAAAATGCAATCAAGGTGAACTTTTAAAGAATTATCTTCTAGAAATGAATCAAACGCTTTTGTACTTATTACAAAACAAAGTGGAGTGCTAATTTTTTTGTTAAACATCTCAGCTAAATCAACACCTACAAAGCCAGCTATTTGAGTATCTGAACGATTAATTTTATTTAAAGTTAGGATGCGGTCCATACATAACACCTCAGTTATAAATAATATTCATCTGATTATTTATAAAATTTTATGTTTTAGAAGTATTTTTTTTGTTCTTTCTTATTATTTAATGCAACTAAAAGAATCTCTTGGTCTTCGGCAGGTTTAAATGTCTTCATGAAACTTTCTATTTGAGCGATTTTTTCAGGACTCTTGAAAATGTTTTCATCAATTTTTTCAGTTTGGACATAATTTGTACTGGAAGCAACAGCGTATGTCTCTATAAAATCAAAATTTTTAAACCTCAAATTGTTTTTTAGTTCTTCTCTTTCTTCAAATATTTTTTTATAATAAGTCCTACCTTGATAAGAAATAACATATCTTCCACGAGTATTTTTTATATTGATTACTTCTTCAATCCATTTTGGAAGTCCAGATATCATTCTTGTTGAATCTTTTTCTTCCCCATTATTGTTTTCATGATACCTTAAAGCACGGTTAACTACTGTTTCGCCTTGATTATAAGCTATAAGTGTAATAGTTATGTCTTGATAAATATTCATTAAATAATCAATGTGTTCCGCAGTTCTTTTTGCAGATTCAACCCTGTTAAAAGGATTTATAGAATTTTGTGTGGAATTATCAGAACGAGTTCTTTCTCCGTAAACACTGCTTGTATGAGCATCGGGACCCAATGCACCAGTATGAGAGATACACTTATCAAGACCTCCACTTTCAACTTTTCTAATGGCCGCAAGAAGAAAAGGGTCAACACCATTTTTTTCTCCAATAATTTTGAATGTATTCATATCTGATAATATTAAATCTAAACTATTTCTTCCAGCTGCAAACCTTCCAAGTTCTATTCCTAAGAGTCCAGCAAATTTTTTCACACCTAAACTCATACGATCTTCTTCAATTTCAAACCCTTCTTTCTGAAGAAGTATCTGCCAGTTGTCATCTTCTTTATTAATCATATAATTATTTAGTGTAACTGTTTTATTAATAGTAGTTTTAGAATTCATAGTCATTGGTTTTTGGTTTACACTACTACCATCTAATTCACTCGCCAGAGCAGTAATTGTTGAAAAATATATTAGTCCTAATTTAACAAAATTTTTGAGTCTTTTCATAGTATGAATGACTCATGATTTTGAATTCTTTTAAAAAGCTTTTGGGTTAGAAAAAAACAATTTTTTTATTCCAAAAACTTCATAGCTTCATCCACAATTTTATTATGAAAAACGATTGATTGTATTGCTTTTGTCATACTAAAAGGTTTTGGATGTTTCCAGACTTGTCTTCCAATAGCAAAACCACACACACCTATTTGCATGCAATCATAAATTTTTTGCAAGAAACTTCGATCATCAGTAGCATCTCCGCCTTTAACAAGGATTTTACATTTTCCAGCGTTTTTCACCACCCATTTGAAACTTTCGATATTTTGATTATAATCAATTTTTATCATATCAGCACCCATTTCTAGAGCCATTCTGGCAGAGTAGGCAAGTATGTCGTTATCATAAGAGTTTGGTATTTTTGCTCCTCTAGGATACATAAAGGCAATTACTGGTAATCCATAATCATGTGCTACTTCAACAACTTTTGCAAATTCTTTCATCATTTTTTGTTGATGTTCGCTTCCAACATAAATTGTGTATGCAACACCAGACGCTCCAAGCCTCATTGCTCTTTCAACACTGCATAAAAGAGCAGGTTCTGGTTCTCCAGAATGAAATGTGGTCTTTCCATTGAGCTTAACAATTAAAGGCAAATCTTTATAGTAATCTTGGTGATACTTTTCCGCAAGACCTGCTTGCATGATAACGCCATTAAAATGACCTTCCAGAGCAATATCTAAAATATAGTTTGGATCAACATTTTTTAAATTAAACTCAATAGGTCCGTGCTCAAGTCCGTGGTCATATGCTAAAAATAATCCTTTTTTATTTGTTAGAAGTTTGTTAATTTGAATTACCATAAAATGTTCACCCCTTTTTTATTGAATTTATTAAATCTTATTTCTATATAAATTTTTCTAGAGTTTTTTTTCTTTTATTACTCGTTTATCTTTTTGCAACTTTTTTAAAAGTTCATTTTTTTTAAGCAAAATATTTTTTGCACCATAGTTTTGTATAACTGATTCTGCGTTTAAACAAGACATTTTTAAACAATTCCTGATATTTTGTTTCATGATAATTCCCACAACAAAGGTAGATGCAAAAGCATCACCTGCGCCTGTAGTTTCTTTTATACTGACTTTTTTTACAGGTGCTTGATAAATAATTGTTCCATCACAACAATATGCGCCTTTTTTACCATCAGTTATTATCAAGTATTTCATGTTTGGAAGCATTATTCTTTTTATTAAATCTGATATTTCACCTTTTCCTGCAATTAATTCTGCTTCTTCTTTGTTTAATATAAACACATCAATATTTTCGAGTATTTTTTTAAGTTTTGAAAACCCCTTGTTTGCAAGATACGTATTAATATTAAAAGCAACGTTAATTTTTTCTTTTTTTGCAAATTCAACAATTTTTTTTAAGGTTTGAAAACTAGTTTTAATCATGCTTGAGCAATAAAGCCACTTGGTCTGTATTTTAGAGCGATTAATTTCTTCAAATCTTAAATTATCATTACAGCCTCTATAAGTGAGGATTGTTCTGTCGTTGGCAATTGAGTCAAGTATGATAGAATAACCAGAAACATCTCCCAATGTTCCTAAAAATTCAACTTTTTCATTTTTTAAAAGTTTAAAAATTTTGAGTCCATTTTCATCTCGTCCTATTTTTCCAAGATAACCTGTTTTTAGTCCAAGTCTTGAAAAGCAAACAGCAGTATTTGTTCCGCCGCCGCCAATCATGAAATCTAGACGGCGAATCATTATTTTACTTCCTAAAGGATAAGCTATTAATTCTTCTTCACTATTTTTAGTTTTTATATCTATTAGCTCTGAATCCGTTTTTACAAACACATCTAATGTGTTAGAACCAAAAGTTATTATGTCAAACAAGCTATTCTCACCCCTATGTTATTAGAAATTTATCTTTTAGTATAAATATTTAACTAATATTATCAAGTATGTCATGAGCATCTTGTGATGAAATGCAATCTTTGATTTTTTGCTGGTCTCTCTTAAAATAAACCATTAGTTTTGTTTTCAAATATTCTTTTTCTCTGTTAGAAACTCTTGCAACCCCATCAGTTTCTATAAGACCATATGGATAACCGATGAACACAGGATCTTTTGCCATATTTAAAAGAATTTCACAAACATCTTTTGTTTTGTTTTGTTCTGATACATCGATTCTGAAAATGTACTTTGATTTCTCATGAAGTTTTGCAAAAGAAATGTTTATTTTTAGCACTTCAAAATCGTTTTTCGCAACTGGAAAATAAAACCAACAACCTTCTTTTCTTGACAGGAGTTTTTTTGTTAAACTATCGCCTTTTTGTGTTAGAATGCTGTTTGTTTTTGAAACGCCTGAAAGTAAAATGTTTTGTTTTTTGCAGGTTTCAAAAAGCTTTTTTAAATATTCATTTTCATAAGTAAATCTCTCTTCTAACGACCCATCTAAAACCAAAAAGTTGCATGAAGAATTTTTTGCTTGTTCTTCTGCAAAAGACAATTCTGCAAGTCTTCTTATGGCTTGTGCTATTTTTGTAATTTTTACTCTTGTTCTTCCACTCATTAAGGTTTCATCAAATGAGTTAAAAGTTGGTTCTAAAAATGCATCTTTTGGAAATATTTTTGTTTTAAAAAAATTATCTTCAAAATATGTCAAACAATAAAACTCCTTATTTTTTCTGAAAAGCTTTTGTTGGCCTTTATAAAAAACTGCAGCCATTCTTATGAATTGTAATGAAATATTATTTGCACTTATTAGTTCAGAGTTTCCACCATCTACAAAACAAATTATTTGCTCATCTTTTCGTGGTTTTATTTCATGATAGTTTTCTTGAGAAATATTTACTGGTATAAGTTCATTGTTACTAAATGAAGGACAATCATCTCCACACTCTAATGATTCAATTTTTTTGATTATAAATTCTGCTATCTCTTTCATTTAAATATTTTAAAAAAGAATTGCTTATAAAAATCTTTAGCCTACATTCCAAGTCTGTGTTGGAAAAGCTTTGGTTGAGGTTCAAATGTTTTGATGTTTAAGTATTGTTTGATTCTTTGTTGGAATTCATAAGCATGTCTGTACAATTCTCTTTTATGTTCTTCTCGAAAATTCTTATAAATTCTTTTTCTAAAAAAGTTATCGACGTGTTTTAACAACCAATGGTCTTTCCAAAGATTATTATAGTCTAATTGTAGCCATGCTTCAATTCTTACTATTGCATCAATCTTATTTGTTTTAAATTTTAATCCCTTATGCATGACTTCAACGCTTTTTGCATTCAAAGTTTGAAAGTCAACTTTTAGAAAATAACGAACATAATTGCTGTTCCCAGGAATATAATGTGCCCGCCACCAAATGCGATGCTCTTGGTTGCCGGTTGAAGCAATTGTTCTTTCAAAATAAAAGGATTCAAACTTATCAGTCATACCTTCAGGATCAACATAACCTTTTTCGCCAAGCCACTCATGCATTAGTTTGTATAAATTCTTAAAATGAAGAACTTGCTCACTCTCGATTTCAAACTTTGCAGCAAGTATATCTCTATCATCTCCAGGTCTTAATTGTGGCTTTGACATAAAGTAAACTTAGCAATAACCATATTTAAATATTGCTATTATTGAGGCGCTGTAGAAACCTATTTTGGTTTCGTCGAGCTATTATTTCACAAACACAAAATATAGTGTCAAAAGCAGAGGGTTTCTACTGAGCCTATTATTGATTATTCAAGTTTAAACAAAACTTTAAACGTTTTTATAACAAATTGAGAAAATGAAAGAGGCTTTGTTTTGAGAACAACATTTTTTTTTCTTATGGCCTCAAAAACGCTTTTAACATCTTGTTTTGAATTAATAAGTGAATATGTATGATTTAATTGGTTAAAATTATGTGCATCAGATGTTCCTATAATTGCTTTGTTAAACTTCTTTGCAACCCTTACTGCTTTTTTGTTTCTATTAAGAAAGGATAGATAAAAATGAGAATATTCAATTGCATCAAATAAATCAATGTTTTTAACAAGTTTTTTTCCAAGACAGTTAGGCAGAATAAAATATGGGTGTGGTGCAATTATTAATATATTTTCACCTTTATTTTTTTTAAGATTTCTTAAATCACTAAAAGTGTTCAATTTTTTAATATCTGTTTTTGAGATGTTGTATATCAACACTTCTTTTCCTTCAATTTCTTTTTCAACACCAGAAACTAAAAGCACACTTTTTTTTTTTGCGTATTCAAATATTTCTTTATTAAAAAAGCATTTATTGTGAAATGTAAAGCTCAAAACTTCAAATCCAAATTTTGCTGCTTCGTCAATAAGCTCTTTTGCATTGTAGGAAAGATGATGTATTGTATCTTCGCTTGCATGTAAATGCATATCTGATTTTAACATATTTCAATTGAAAATGATGATTGTTATAAAAAAGTTTTGAAGAATTTAATCCAACCAACTAGAAGGGTTTCTTATTTTTTCGGGCAGATAATTTGATATAACAAAGTTTAATCCGTGTTTTGCTAGTGCTTGTTGTTCAGCCCTAACTTTCATCTCAAGCAATTGTTTTAAAGCTCTCTTCCAATTTTTATGTGCTGCAACAAAGGGATCATTTTTTAGTCCATCTTTTATTCTTTTTATATCAACCTCTTTTAAAGGGTGTGATGGGAGTTTGTAATCAATAATATCTTGTGGTGTTATGCCTATAAACTTTGCTTTTGGAACGCAAAAGAACTGATTTAGATGTGCCGCATTACCACTACCAACTTTTAATGTTCTATAAATATTCAAAAAACCATACGGGTCTCCATCAGTAAACACGAATACTGGTAGATTCATATCATCACTAAGTCTTCTGATGAATCTTCTGCAAGCTCTTGTTGGAACACCACCCATGCTAATAATAATACAGTCAGCTGTTTTCCAATAATTATGTTTCACAAGTCTTTGAAACATACCAGCAGTTTCTATTGCCAATATAAATTTAGCATTTGTTTCAAACTTTATTTCTTCAACACTGGACGGAATAGAATAAGCACCACTTCCAAATTTTGTACAGTCAATTCTAATCTCTTTTCCAGTATCAGGACTCTTATCAATAACGATTAGTCTTCCGGCGATATCTCCACCTTTTTCTTCTGGAATGAATCCCATTTGCTCTCTGTTTACACCAAACATTGCTTCGACATCATCCATTACAGTATCTGATTCTGTTTGTTCTTTGAATCTTGCGTCACCCCAATTCTTACTAACATAGTAAGCTTCTCTTTTTGTTGCAATATCATTTGTTTCGACTAATTCTTTTGAAAGACCCATCATTTTTAGGGTTTGAGCGAAGGTTTTAACAGTGGATGCTGCAAGTGTTCTTGATTTTGTTTGTCCTTTTAATTCAAAAAAACCTTTTTCTATATCATAATGAACATTTCCAAGGGATCTTATGGGTGATTCTAATTGAGGCTTTTTTTTATTCTTTATATGTTCAAGTATATCTTTTGCTTGTCTTTTAATTTGTTCAATAACTTCCATTATTTTTTCCCTCTATTTCTTCTTCATCATTTTTTTGTTCTTCTTTTCCTATATCCGCAAAATCTTTGTCGTATTCTTGGTTTTTGTTTTCGTCAAACTCCATTTTATCAATTGCTCCTCGTTGTTGTTCTAGCATTTCTTCGAGTAGTTCAATAACATTTTGTTCTTCAATATCTGAGAAATTTAAAATTTCTTTTAGAGCCTCTGCGACTGCAGGTATGTATTTTTCAATGTAGTCCCTTTTCTTTAATTCATCTTTAACACGTCTTTTTTTTGCAATGTATTTGTATAAGTTTCTTCCTACTTCTTGAAGTGCAAGTTTAATTTCTTTTATAATCTCAGGATAATGAGCAATGGCTTCTTTTGCTTCACTTGTAAATGGAACCCAAACCGATGCGATATGAACTAGAATAACACAAGGCCCTTGTGGATTATTATCTCCTGATTGTTGTAGTCCATATGAACGCCAACTTGTTTTACCAATTGATTCAGTTATTGCACAAGCTCCTTGTTGGTAGAGAAGGGGAACTTTGTTTGCGAATCTGAGAATTTGTACTGAACCTTCTGATGGTATGTGTCCTCCATAAGCAAGTGCTGCTTCAATGATAAAAGGATTTCCTCTGTATACTGCTGGTGATCTGGAAACACTAGTATAAAACTCTGCATTAACTTCTTTTTTAAGACCTTTTTCTAACAATTCTGCACCTATAGGACTAATACAATTTGTTGGTGGAGCCATTATCTTTATTTTTTTTATGGCTTTCATTATTCTTTCTGCGAGTTCTCTTGAAATTTTTTGAGGTTTAGTTTTTGGTATGATTGCTGCTTCTTCCAATAGTTCATTTGCAGTTTTATTTCCAACCCTTGAGAATTCTGTTTGTAAAAATTGTTTTATAGTTTTTGCTTTTGTCCAGGTAAGCATTTTTATGAGCATTCCAAGTTCTACTCCATGAGGATGGGGTTTTATCTCTTCTGATTGTTTTGGATGTTTATCTGTTGCTCTTGGAAAAATTATTTGTTCACCTTTAGGGTTGGCATAAATTATTGTTGTATGAGGATTAATTATTGCTGTTTGCTTTAGATATTCATCGACTGATTGTGACCCTTTTATATAACTTCCTTCAAGGTCTATTTCAATTCTAGTTCCATGATTTTTACTCCATTCTTTTTCTTCATCTTTTATTATTTCAGGTTTGTTGTTTTGAGTATTTATGTGTAATTCATAGTAATGAGCCGGGTAATTAACACCTATTTTGCTTGTAATTTTTGCAGGTCTTCCGGTAGTCAACTGACCATACATAACACTTGCAGAAATCCCTATTCCTTGTTGTCCCCTATTTTGTTTTAAGCTATGAAATTTCGAACCGTAAAGCAATTTGGCAAATATTTTTGGTATCTGTTTTTTTACAATTCCAGGACCATTATCTTCAATTATGAGTCTGAACCGATCATTTTCCATATCATATATACTTACTTCTATTTCAGGAAGTATTCCTGCATCATCGCATGCATCTAGAGAATTATCAACTGCTTCTTTTATTGTTGTTAGAAGAGCTTTTCTTTTATTGTCAAATCCTAATAAATGTCTGTTTTTTTCAAAGAATTCTGATATTGATATTTCTCTTTGTTTTTTTGCCATTTCGTGAGCTTTGACTTGCTCTACTTCAGGCTGGTCTTTTTCAAGTTCAAGTTTTGGTTCTTGAGAATTATTCTCGTTTCCAAATGAATGAAGACTTCTTGTTATCTCTGGCATTTTATACAGTTTTTGATAATCAACCATTCCTTAATAAATCTTTCTACTCTCTTTGAGTTAAAAAGATTTATATATAATAAAAATAATTTTTTCTTCATGGTGGATAAACAACTTGTTTCTTTTATAAAAAATCAGTTAAAGGCAGGTTATGATGCTATGACTATAAGAGATTATCTCTTGAATAGACACTATAAAGAAAAAGATATCAACGTTGCAATGGATTATCTTTTTTCAAGTGAGTTTAAAGAGCATAATTCCAAAAAACTAAAATCTATAGTGATTATTAGTTTAATCATTGTTATTTTGATTTTTGTTTCATTGATGTATTCAATTGTTTTTCATCTTAAAGCCCTTAATAAACTTGAATATTTATCTTTAACTGAAGAGTCTATATCTTTAGAACAGGAAGATTTGTCTTATCTTGTTTGTGCAGATTTTTTTGATGATGAAAAATTTTCTTGTTATGAACATCTTTTTAATAATGACTTTTCTTGCAGAGAAGTTCTTTTAGAAGATGAACAAGACTTTTGTTATAAAGCAAATGATATATATGTTTTAAGTGGCTTAAATGCCTAGAAATTCTTGTTCTTTTAACTTTGCTTTGCTTCTTTCTAACCACTTATATACTGTTGAATGATTGCTTCCTTCTAAAAGATTTTCAATGGCTTTTTTTGCTAAGAATACTTTACTTGCTTCGCCAATAACAGATATTGTCTTTCCATAAACAGATATTTTTGTATCAGTTAATATTTCAATAGTTGTTCTTGATTTGCCTTTAGTTCCTATAACTCTACCTCTAATCTGTATTAATCGATTGTGTTTATCTGTATAATCTTGTAGTGAAATTATTTCAAGATAATAATCTGGTTTTAGCATGAGTTTTGCAATTTCAGGATTAAATCCTCGACCAATTGCAGTTATCATTTCTTTCACAGAATAAAGCTTAATTGTGTCGGTACCTTTTATTCTTACTTCTCCTTCTTTTGAATCAATTTCTATCTTCGTTTTTGTTTCTTCTTCAAGCTCTCTTTTTGTTTCACCTTTTGTTCCTATAAGTACTGCTATTCTTGCTTTTGGTATTTTTAATTCGTGAATGAACTCGTCCATGTTTTTTAAGAAAAAGAGTTGTCTATAAAAAGCTTATTGAAAAGAAACGTCTAAAAGGAGTTCTTGAGTTTTTTCTTTTCCAAGAACTTTTTGAAAACATCTTTGTATGTTTTGCTTATCTCTTTCAAATAATTCTTTTGCATTGTAACTCTTGCTTAATGTTGCTTGAGAGAAATCTATGAACACAGGTTCTTCTTTATAGTTTAAAATATTGAATTCTGAAAGATCACCATGAACAATGCCCGCTTCTAACAATTTTTGCATATTATAAATAATTTTTTTTAAGAATTCTTCAGTGTTTTTTGGCATTTTATCTTTAAGCATTGGTGCAGGTTCATCTTCTCCGATTTGTTCCATTAGCAAAATGTTGTTTTTATAGGTGATTGGTGATGGTACTCTTATTTTTTCTCTGGCTTTTAACAAATTTTTAAATTCTCTTTGTGTCCAAGCAAATATAACACTTCTTCTATGATTGCGAAAAGTCATGTATCTTGGATCTGTTTTAATATAAGAATACATTTGGTTGAAATTGCAGTTTTCAAGACGATAAATTTTAATAATTATGACTTTTTCATCTTTTGTTCTTGCAGTGAATATATTTGCTTCTTTTCCAAGAGCAATAGGTCCGATAAGCTCTTCAAAATGTCCTTCACTAGATAGTTTAAATAATGTTCGTAGAGAAAATTCTGAAAAGACGTTCTTATAAACTTTCCATTCTTCTTTATTTCTGGGCATTTAAGATAAAAAAATGAATGTGTTTAAATAGGTTGTTAAAGAATAAATAAATATGAATAAAAGAAAAAAATAAAAATTATTTTTGTAAGTCATCTCCGGTAATGATTTGAACTCTGCCTGTAGATTTCGCTTTACTTTCCATAGCGACGATAAAGTTAATTCTTGCCCTTTCTGCTATGCTTAAAAGTTCTTTATCAACAATTCCATCAAGAACAACTGCACATATTCCTGATCTAAGACTTTTAATGGTACTTTGAAGTTCAGAAATTGGAACTTTTCCTAAGATGTTTAGCTTATCATCTAAAACATATGCACCTCTTGTGCCAATGAGATCTTCAAGCATTGTGTTGAAAGTTTGTTTTTCTTCTGCTGTTAACTTTCTTGCAGGAGTTGGTTTTTCACTTGGACTGCTCGTAGAACTACTCGAACTGGCTGTAGAACTGCTTGTTTTTTTTGAATCATCTTTTTGGTCAATCTTTCTACTTTCAACTCTTGAAGAATAATGATTATCCTCTTTTGTGGTTCCAATCTCCATTCTTGCTTGTTCTGCTGAGATTTTACTTCTTAGAGCTTTATGAATTTCTTTTTTTGTTATCTCTTCAACTTCTTTTCCATCAGGTGCTTTTGTCACGAAATCAATTTCTGCAACATCAAACAGTTCTTTAATGATTAAGTCTCCACCCCTGTCCCCGTCAACAAAAATAGTCAATATTTTTTCTTTACTTAAATCAATAATTGTCTGTGGAATATTTGTTCCATTCATTGCAATAACATTTTTGAAACCGTGTTTTAAAAGGTTTAAAACATCAGCTCTGCCTTCAACAACTATTATTTCGTCACTTTCTTCAACTGAAGGACCTGCAGGAAGTCTTTCTTTTCCAAATTCCTGTATCTCCATTACTCTTACAGAGTATGCTACTTCGTCAGATAATTCTTGAGAATCTGGTAAAACAGAATCCATTAATTCCTTTAATAATTCTTTTGCTCTTGAAACAACTAATAATCTTTTTGAAACTCTAACATCTTCTATCTTTTCAACTCTGATTTTTGCATTGCAAGGTCCAATCCTTTGAATTATTTCAAGTGCTGCACCAACAATTGATGTTTCTGCTTTATCAAGAGAACTTGGTACGATTATTTCTCCAGTTGTTTTTCCACCTTTTGTTTCTGTGTTAACTTCTATTCGTCCAATTCTTCCTGATCTTTGAAGCTCTCTAAGTTCAAGATCTGCTCCTAATAATCCTTCTGTTTGTCCGAATATTGCACCAATCACGTCTGGTTTATCTACTACTCCTTCGATTTGTATATCAGCATGAACGATATATTTTGCGGATACTTGTGCTATTTTTGCCATTTTAATTCCTCCTTCTTCAATTTTTTTTAATTCACTGCATTTCAATTAGAAAATAGTTTTTTGTAGTTTATTTTCTTTCTTTTGAAATGTTTTTTAGAACAAGTTTTATACTAAAATACTATGAAAAAATGTGAAATGATGATAGTGAACTTGTTCTTGAATATAGTGAATATATTTACTATCCCCGAAGGGATTGTTGCCCGAGCCACCAACTCCCAAGCTCATTACTTGACATTCGTCGTACTCCCTTGAGTACTCTCTGTGTCGGGCTGTATTATGTAAGAGTGTCTTAGTCTCATTGTAAAAACAAATTGTTTCCCTTGACTAAGGACCTTTTCACATAAAGTATGAAAAAGTAACCTCTGTTGCTTTATAAACATATCGTTTTTATGGCGTTGTTCATAATAGTTGCTTTTGTGAGTAACTTGAGCAAAGCTTTTATGCTTTGTGAAAGTTTTTCTAAGTTGTAAGTGATTATTTGCCATGCGAATTCTCGTTTTTTCATGTGTGCTTGTTTGCTTCTTAAACTTC
>JAHIUF010000090.1 GCA_018817005.1 Nanobdellota archaeon | reverse complement strand
GGAGAAATAATATTTACTGGGATGTCAACACCTGACTTTGTGCCTTTGATAAAGAAAGCTGCTGCTATTGTTACAGATGAAGGTGGTGTTCTTTGTCATGCAGCAATCATCAGCAGAGAATTGAAAAAACCTTGTATTGTTGGAACAAAGATTGCAACACAAGTTTTCAAGGATGGCGACTTGGTTGAAGTTGATGCGAACAAAGGTGTGGTTAAAAAATTAAAATGATTGATTATAAAGAATTGGTTAAAAAGAGATGGTATGTTCAAAGTTTTAATGCAACGCCTATTTTTATAAATATGGCTGGAGTATCAGGGGTTATTGGACTTCATAAAAATATTGGTTATGGTTATCATAATTTAATTGCGAGTTTTCAGAATGATTTCTGTGAGTGGTACTATGATAGAGATGATTTACATGAGATTGCTCATGTTTTTGAAGACAGAATTAAAACAAACCCTAATCATCTTAAAGAGATGATTCAAGCAAGCATAAAACACATCAACGAGTTACTTGATTTTATATCTAAACATAATCCATCAAATAAAATTTCTGATGATGAGTTGATAACAAACTATATTCAACTTACAGATTTGCATTGGAAAGCCGTAAGTGAAAACCACGTGGTGGAAAGTTATACTTTAACTAGAGATATAAAGCTTAAACTTTATTTGACAAAAGAGTTAGAAAAGAAAAATCTTAAAGAAAAATTCAAAGAATATTTTATAATTCTAACAAAGTCCATAAAAATGCCATTTGTAACTGATTATAAAAATAATATGATTAAGATAGTAAAAAAACTTGGAACTGATAATATAAATAAAAAAAAAATTCTCAAAGAAATTAAGAATAGCGTGGAATTACAAGAACTCTTTTCTAAACTTGAAAAAGAATTTTACTGGATTAGAGCGAGTTATAAAGATGCAAATTCACTCACAAAAAAAGATTTTGTAGAAGAAATAATTCACATGATTAATGAGCACGAAAGGTCAAAAGTTATAACTGATAAATCTTTTGAAAAAAATCTCAAAGACAAAAATGTTCTGATTGAGAAACTAAATCTTTCAAAACAATTGATTCAAATGATAAGGCTCACAGATACACTTTCTTGGTGGCAGGATGACCGAAAGAAGAATATTCTTTATGGGTGTTGTGCTATAGAAAAATATCTTAAGGAAATAAGTAAGCGATTTGGACACAAAGTGAGACATTTAAAATACTTGTTGCCAAAGGAAATTTCTGTTGACAAATTAAAATCTTTCAATGAGAATTTTTTCAAAAACAGAATAAATGGTTGTATGGTGTTGTATAACAAGAAATATGATTGGGGATATACGATTATTGAAGGTAAAGAATGGAACGAGATAAATAATAAATTGAAAGAAAAAGAGACGCTTACAGAAATAAAAGAGATAACAGGGTTGTGTGCATCTCTTGGAAGAACAATAGGTGTTGTTAATATTTGTAAAACAACTCAAGATATTAAATATTTCAAAAAAAATGAGATTCTAGTAACTGGAATGACTCGGCCTGAGTTTGTTCCTGCAATGGAAAAAGCAGCAGCCATTGTTACAGATGAAGGTGGAATAACCAGCCATGCAGCAATCATTAGTCGAGAACTCGGAATTCCTTGTATTATAGGAACTAAAATAGCAACAAGATTATTAAAAAATGGTCAGCTAGTTGAAGTTAATGCAAATCATGGAGTTGTAAAACTATTAGAATAATTAATCTTTTATTAATATTAATCTGGGTGAAGGAACAGCAAAAAAGATTGTTGGCAAAGAATTTCTTTTCATAATCGAAAATTTTATATATTTTTTTAGTAATTCATTTTTTTATATGGGTGATTTAAAAGTAAGTTACAGGTATTCTTCTCTTGGTTTTAATGTCCGTGTGAACAAAAATTCTTTTGTAATTGTCTATCCACGACAGATTTGGTCATCTTTTCCTCAAAAAATAAAAAAAGAAGTTGTTGAAAACTTTGTTTTTTTAGCAACACAATCTTTGCCACTTGTATTGCAGGAAGAAAGAATTGATTACAAGATGAGTACACCTTTGTTCAAATCATTCTTTATATCTCCACTTCTAAATTACTTGCCGCTTGCAGGTGATATGAGCAGGAAAAAATCTTTTTCATTAATAAAATCTTTGATGAACACAGATTATTGTTTTACATCTTCTAATTCGAAAAATTCTGCTTATGAATTGAATGCTAAAGATAAAGCAATAATATTATTTACTTTTGGGAAAGATAGTCTTCTCAATTACGCGGTAAGTAAGGAAATAGGATTAAAACCAATTCCAGTCTACATTGAAGAACCTGACATCAAATACATTGACTCTAAAGACGCTTCAATACAAAATATGTATGAGCGTGTTCACAAGCAAACTTTGATAAAGAAATTTTCTACGAAGTTTAAAACACAGGTTCACAAAATAAATAATGGTCTTGGGATTACCAGATATCCTGATTTTTTCAATGTGACAACGCCAGATATGGGCTGGAGTTCTCAACTCACAGAATATGCTCTTCTCACAATGCCATTCAACCATTATTACAAGGCGAAATACTTAGTTTATGGAAATGAAGCTAGCTGCTCTCAAGAATACTGGAACCTAGATGGTTTTCGAGTTAACCCAGTATTTGATCAGACAAAACAGTGGACTCTGGAAATAACCAAGTTATTACGTTTAATGACAAAGAATGTTTTAGCAACGTCATTTGTTGAACCGCTTCACGAACTTGCTATAATGAAAATACTTCATCACAGATATCCTCAGTATTCAGAATTTCAGATGTCTTGTTTTGCTGATAGTAACTCGGCAAAAAATTCCAGATGGTGTCATTCATGCTCAAAATGTGCAAGAATGTTTGTTTTCATGAAGGCGTTAGGTATAGATCCTAAAACTGTGAGTTTCAATAAAAATCTTTTTTCAAAAGCAAGTAAAACTAATTATTCAATCTTTACTAGTCGAAAGAAAGATTTGAAACCTTATGATTTTTCAGGTCTTGGAAGAGATGAACAATTATTCGCTTTTTATCTTGCCTATAAAAATAATTCAAAAGGTTATCTTATTGATTTATTTAAAAAAAAGTATTTGGATGAAGTGTTAGATCGTGAAGATGAGTTTTACAAGGAATTCTTTTCTCTTCATACGTTTGATACAATACCGAGAAGAATTGCTAATAAACTTAAATCAGTATATCAGGAAGAGTTAGAGTCGTTATAATCCTTTCTTATGATGTCAAATAAAACCTCATCCATGAACTTACCATTAATATAATTATACTCTCGTCTTACACCAATTTTTTTAAACCCAACTCTTTCAAGTGTTTTTATAGATGCAATATTTTCTGCTGTGGCGGTTGCAAACAAACTGTTTAAACCCATTTCTTTGAAAGCAATATCTAAAAGGAGTTGTGCAATTATTGTACCATAACCTTTTCCATGACATTCCTTTTTACCGATAAGAAAAAATATTTCTCCCCTTTTATCATGATAATCAATATCTTCAATACCTGCATTACCTATGACTTCCTCACTGTTTTTCAAGCAGACCACGTATACTTTTTCAGAATCATCATGTTTCTTTATCTCATTTTCAACACTTTTCTTGCTGTGTTTGTGACATCTGACATAGGTGCTCATATAAGAAATGTTATTTTTGTCATTGAACCATTGACTTATAATCTTAGCATCTTTTAGTTCAATCTTTCTTAAAAAAATATCTTCTTTCATTTTTGCATGTTCTTTTTATGTCTTTGCAAACCAAAGTTGAGAAGCTTCATTATTAAATCTTTCTCATCCCAACCCTGTGTTTTTGCTAATTTAAAGAATAGTCCGTCAGGACAAATATCAGGATTAGGGTTTACTTCAAGGATGTGAGGAATATTGTTTTTCATCCGAAGCTCAATTCTTGCATATCCTTCACAACCAGTTAACAAATAAGTTTTGGAAGCATACGCTTTGATAAGTGCTTCTTCTTTTTTGCTAATCTTTGCAGGAAAATCTGATGATATACCGTCATAATGTTTATCAGATTTTAACCATTTAGATTCATAGTCACAAATCTTTATTTCATCATCAGAAAAACCTTTATAAACAGTTTCTGAAATGGGAAGTACAAATTGATTTTCATTTCCGATTATACAAACATCAAACTCCCTGCCATCAAGATACTCTTCAACAAGCGCTTCTTGCTTGTATGAATCAATGATTTCTCTTATCCTTTTTTGTAAATCCTTTTTGTTATTGACAACACATCCTCGTCTGATACCTATACTTGCGTCTTCACTGTTTGGTTTTACTATCAGAGGAAAAGTCATATCTTGTCTTAGTGTTTCATTTCCATTTTTGAATAATTGAAAACTCGCATTTGGTATTTTGTTGTATGATAATATCTCTTTTGTTCTGGCTTTATTAAGGCAAATTGATAAAGGGAGCATTCCGCAGCCAGTATAAGGAAGATTTAGCATTTCTAGAATTGCAGGAATGGTTGCTTCTGTTTTACTTGAGTCTTCAAAACTGTCACAAAGGTTAAAAACTATGTCTGGGTTTTCTTTTCGTAGATTTCTATACAGGTATTTATCAAATTTTATTTTTAGGACTTCAAAATTTAGTTGTTTTAAAATTTCACCAACGTTGTTAACAGTGTTCATAACATCCTGATTTGCTATGATTTCATCACTTCTGCCTTTGGAAATTGTTTCAACCAATGCATAGATTATTGTAACTCTCATCTTTTTGCACCTATTTTTTCAATAGTACAATCAAGTATTTTTTTTATCATGTTTTTGTAACTTAAGCCGTAGCTATTTGCAGATCTGACAAAACCACAACCTTCTTCACCAATACTTGGATTATGGTTTATTTCAAGAACATACGGAACCCCTTCTTTGAAGCGCATATCAACTCTTGCATATGATGTTGCTTCTAGTAGTTTATAACATTTTAAAGCGACATCTTTCACTACTTTTTCATCTTTCATTGTCAGTATTGCTGGGCAGCTGGGAATGGTTTTTTTATACATTTCAGAATCAGGAAACCATTTTGCTTCGTAATCACAAATGCGTTTTTTTGTTGGTAAATTATCAAAAACTATTTCTGATATTGGCAAGATAATAGGTTGCTTGCCACCAAGGATTGCTACGTTTAACTCTCTTCCATCAATAAACTCTTCAACAATAGCTTCTTGTTTTAATTCTTTTAAAACATAATCAACTCTTTTTCTTAACATGATTTCATTATCAACAACTGACTGACTGCTTATTCCTATGCTGTTCTCGCACCTAACACCTTTAACTATTAGTGGAAATCTAAGTGTGCGATTCAAAGGTTGATTTGTATTTGAAAAAATCTGAAATTTAGGAGTTGGTATATTATTATATGAAAGAACTGCTTTCATCAGTTGCTTATTTATACCCATTATCAAAAGAGATGAATCTGCTCTTGTGTGTGGTATATTAAGCATCTCAAGAAATGCTGCAACATAAGCTTCACCCACTGAATTATTATTTATTCGTTCACAAACATTAAATGCTACATCAATAGATTTGTCGCAAAGTTTTTCTATATTCTTTGGGTTGTCCATATCATAAAGAGTGACTTCGAAACCTAGTTCTTTTAAAACTCTCTCAGCTGATAAACCCATAGCTCTTAATTCTTCTTCTTCAGGAGTCATAACTTTACCAGAGAAACCATTGAATATAACTCCTACTTTCATAATTCAAAACCCCTAAATAATTTCATGCGCGAAGAATGTCTGGCGTGGTGGATAAATTATTTTTGATATTATTACTTGGTCTTGTAATTCCGTATCTTTTCATTGCTTCATTAAAGATGGTGTTAATAATATCATCATAAGTCATGCCATCAGCATAACATGCTTTTGGAAAACGAGAGTTTTCTTTTGGATCTGGAATGAGTCCTGGAAGTGCGTTTACATCCAAAACGTTTGGTATGCCTCGATTATCAAGTCTCAAGTCTATCCTGCAAAAATCTGCGCATTCAAGAGCTTTGAATGTTCTAACAGCAACTCTTTTTATTTTATTTTCTAAGTCTTTGGAAATCTTTGCTGGACAGACAATTGGATTTGTTGTGTTATTTGGATTGTCCCAGAACCATTTAACTTCATATGAGTCTATCTTTTGAATATGTTCAGGTAGATAATCAAAAGTTACTTCTACAATTGGAAGAACCTTTGGATTGTTGCCAATCAAAGATACAGTAAACTCTCTTCCTTCTAATAACTCTTCAACAAGAGCTGCTTGTTTGTAGTTGTTTATGACAAACTTGACCATTTTACGTAGTTCTTCTTCATTTGATACTATAGAGTTATTTCTGATGCCTTTAGAAGACCCTTCGAAATTTGGCTTTACAATCAGTGGAAATTGTAATTCAGGGTTGAGCTTTTGATATGTTGTTTTAAATAACTGAAACTTTGGAGTATTTATTCCATGATATAATAATAGTTCTTTTTTTCTGCGCTTATCAAGAGTTATTGCTTGAGTCAAAACGCCTGAACCATTATAAGGAATTTTTAACATATCTAAAATCGCAGGTATTTGGCTTTCTCTTGACGTACCATTCATTCCTTCAGCTATATTAAAAGCAAAGTTATAATTGCCTTTTTTTAGTTTTTCAAATATGTTTTCATCAGCCTCTAACAGTTCTACTTGATAACCGTTCTTAGCTAATGATGACTTAATCGCGTTTGGTATTGTTATATCATCAAATTCAGCGTACCAATCTTCAGGTTTATCAACTTCTGCATCTCTTTTAAGATTAAAAATCACAGCGATTCTAAAGTTTGACTCATCAGTTGACTCCTGTATTTTTTCTTTATTATTCGGGTTTTCGTACTCTACTATTTTGCCTTCGAAATTTCTCAATATTATTTTATTATCATTTATATATTGTTGAAATGATGGAAGAATAGGTATTTTTCCACAGCCAACTGTGTCAATTACGTATTGTGGGATTGAAATTCCTGAAGTGTGACCATAAAGTTGTTCCATTATTTTCAAACCAACCTGCACACTCGTGCGGAAGTGTTCTGTGCCTTTGACTTGGTCGGCTTGGTAAATATAATAAGGTTTTACTCTCATCATCAATAATTTATGGAATAGACTTTTTATTATTTCGGGATTATCGTTTACACCTTTTAATAAGACGCATTGATTTCCAAGAGGTATTCCAGCATCTGCTAGCATTTCACAGGCTTGTTTGCTTTCAGGACTAATTTCTGAAGGGTGCTCAAAGTGTAAGTTCATAAATAATGGTTTATACTTACTGAGCATGTTGCAAAGTTTCTTTGTAACTCTTGAAGGCAAAGTGCAAGGTACTCTTGTCCCTATTCTTATCAATTCAACGTGTTCTATTTTTCGAAGATTTTGAAGAATAAATTCTATTTCATCATCCTTAAGCATTAAAGGATCTCCGCCTGAAACTATTACATCCCTTATTTCTTTATGTTCTCTAATGTATTGGATTGCGTTAATAATTTGTGCTTGTGTAATCTCAAGTAGTTTTCCAACTTTTCTTTTGCGAGTGCAAAATCTGCAATACATAGCGCATTTATTACTCACTAAAAGTAGAACTCTGTCAGGATATCTGTGAACAACTAATGGTACTGGTGTATAGTTTTCTTCGAATAAAGGATCCTCTTCATTTGTTAAATCATTCAGTTCCTCAATATCAGGAATTGATTGTTTCCACAAAGGATCTCCCTTTTCTTTTATTAAGTTAGCATAATGATTGGTGATTTTTAAAGGATAAACCTTATTCACCTTTCGTATTTTTTCATACTCTTGTTTTGTTAAATTAAACCTTTTAAAAAAGGAATCCATTTCTAATACACCTCCTAAATACATAGTTCCATTTAAATTGATTAGAAAAGTGATTTGATATTTTAGCTACTAAAAATTCTAATAAGAAAATCCATTCCCCGATTCTTGTTCTCCGGATAGCGTTCAGTTGAATTTCTTTTGTTTTCATTCCAAATTCACTGAATTATTCCGGTCAAGTTGCGTTTATGCGTTGACCCCTTAATCACTTTTAATCATTTCTTGATTAATCTTGTTCGATTATACAACAACTAATATTTAAATATATTTATTATGATTGTTTTTAACTGTTTTTTTTTAAAAGTTTAAATTTCAAAATGCAAATTTTTAAATAAGACAAATCACATAATATTTTTAGTATGAACAAAGATGAACTCGTTGATTATCTTAAAAAAACAAATATGGTGTTGCAAAGCGGTAAAGCCTGCTTTTTTATTGGACACGTTGTTTTTGATGCTTATGTAACTTGTGAACAAGCACAAGGAGTTTCTTATGATTCAATGTTATGCGGTTTTAAGAATAAGACTTTTTTTGAAATGATTCCAAACCAAGCACTGTTTCGAATTGCAAAAAACAACTATGAAGAATACATTAATAATCATAAACATTGGTTGAAAAAAAGAAAAAAAGGAACAGAACTAGAAAACGCTTTAAAAGAAATTTGGATTTTTTGTTTTAAAAAAAATGTGACCAACAAGCAATTACTTCAAAAATATAAAAGAGCAATCTCTCTTTCTAATGATTGGTGGCGATATTATGGAATAATACAAGAAGACAAAGGAGAGATATTAAGAGAATTAATTATTCCTTATTTTGAAAAACGTTTTGGTATGAGTAAAGAACAAGCTCAAAGATTTGTTGAAATAACCAGTCATCCAAAAGAACAGTCAGAGTTTTTGTCTGAAAGAAAATTGTTTTATGAAATTTGTTTATACATCGCTTTGAATAATAATCTTAAGGGTTTACTATCACACAGGTTATATGATGAACTAGAGAAAGATTCTGTTTTAAAGAAAAAAATTGATATTTACATAACAAAGTATTTCTTCAGTAAAACAGATTTTTATAATTATCAAATATTATCAACAGAGTCTGTTCTCAAAGATGTGGGAAGGGGATTGCAAGAGCACACCCTTCAAGATATAAAAAAAGAATTACAAAAATTAAATTTTCAGAAATTAAAAATTGAAAAGACGAAACAAAAATTGCTTGAAAAATATTCTTTAAATCAACTTGATAAAAAAAATATTCTTTTTGCACAAAGCATCACTCGGGAAGGAGATACAAGAAAAACAAGCATGATGACTCAACTCTATTATATTTTTACACTCATTGATAAAATAGCAAGCCTTAAAGGCATAACTTATCAACAAATAGCAAATTTAACGCCTGAAGAAGTTGAAGATTTGTTACAAGGGAAAAAATTTTCAGATAAACATTACGAAAAACGGGAAAACACAGTTGTTTTGTATGAACCAAGAAAAAAAAGAACTTGCTTTTATGGAACAGACGCAGACGATTTGTTTAAAGCGATGAATGATTTCTTGCTTTCAGATAAAGAAATAAAAGGAAATGTTGCCAGTAAAGGTTATTCAAACAAGAATTTACAAACAGGTGTTGTCAGAATCTTAACTGATCCTATAAATGAACAATTTTACAAAGGTGAGATACTAGTAACAACAATGACTAGAATAGAATTCGTGCCAATAATGAAGAAAGCAGCGGCGATAATAACAGACGAAGGAGGAATTGCAAGTCATGCAGCAGTTGTTTCCAGAGAACTTGGAATACCCTGCATTGTGGGAACAAAGGTTGCAACAAAAAGATTGAAAACAGGAGACTTTGTCGAAATGAACTTGAAAACAGGAGTTGTTAGAAAAATAAAATATGAACTCAAAAAAAACGAATTTTAAAATAACAAAGTTGTGGGAGCGAAACTATAGCCCATTCATATTATCTGCTTGGCAAGAATCATTGAATATAATCAAGCAAGAAACAGGCTTCTCTTTTTCTAGATTTACATGTGTATATCAGAATGAGGTTGTAGAGCATTTTAGAAATGAAGAAGAGGAACTCTCCTTTGAAAAAATTGTTGGAGAAAAAATTCTGAAAAGATCTGACTTTCTAAAGAGAATCATAAAAAAACATACGAAAGAAGCCCAGGAACTAAAAAAATTATACAACGATAAAAAAAGAACTATCAACGAAGAATTAATAATTGAACTCAACGAAAGATTCGGTAAACTTAGTGGTTACAATGCAATTATACAAAGAGGTATAGATTTTGTAGATAAAAAAGATGATAAGAAAGCAGTGATGCTAATAAAACAAAGAACTAAATATGAACCTATACTTGGAAAATACGAGAATATACTGATGCAAATATTAGTCAAAATATCTAAGGATAAAAATGTTGATTCTCAAAAACTCAAACTTCTAACAAAGAATGAGTTAGTTCAATATTTAGAAACAAATAAATTACCAAAAGATTTAAACTCAAGAAGTAAGTTAATGGTTATGGAATTTGCGCCCACATTAAAATTGTTTAGTGGAAAAAAATCAAATGAAATAAATAAACTTATACGAATGATGCCAAACGAAACAAAAAAAGACAAAGTTATTGGCAAACCAATTTACAAGGGAATTGTTAGGGGTAATGCACAAGTTCTGACCCTTAACAAATTAAAGGATTTCAAAGAAGGAAATATCTTGGTTGTTACCGCAACAATCCCGAAACACAATTCAATATTAAAAAAAGCAAAGGCAATAGTTGCTGATGAAGGAGGGTTATTATCACACGCAGCGATTCTTTGCAGAGAAAACAAAATACCAGGAGTGATAGGGACAAAGATTGCGACACAAGTTTTCAAAGACGGTGATTATGTTGAAGTTGACGCAAACAAAGGAATTGTGAGAAAAATAGTTAATCAGGGCGGAAATGATGATTTGACAGGACTGGTGAAAATTTTTTCCAGTTATGAAATCGTTTCTGAAGCAAGCAGGAAACTTTACTTTTGCTTCTTTGAAAAGTTGATAAGTAGTTATACAATCAAAGATCAAAAATGGATTCTTCCTCTTGATATAATTGGTAACATAAAGAATAATCACATTAAGTTTTACTTTGCTTACAAGAACAAAAAATGCTTAGAGGATTTTTTTGCGAAATTCATAAAAGAGAGATTCGCTCTGAAAGAGTTGAAGTCTTATGTTTTCAAGAATTATAAGACTGCAGCAAAAAAACTTCAACAGGTAAATTTGAAAGCAATGTCTGATCAAGAGTTATCTGTACTCTTAAGTTTCTGCTTTAGAAAGCTAGAATTACAGAATTATCCTGTGGCAATTCTTAGGTCAATTGACCGGTCCCTTTATTCTCAAATCAGCCAGTTATTTAAAAAAAGAGGTGACATTCAGAAGATTATAAGATTGATTTCTATCAATGAGAAACCAAGTTATGCGTTAGAAGAAGAAATCGAGATTCTTAGATTAGCTCTAAAACTGAAACAAGGACACCTGACTTTTCAGACATTACAAAAGAGTATTGATTCTGTTTATAATAGGTTTTGTTTTACATCCATTGGCTATTATAATGAAAAGGCAAGAACTCGTAAATATTATGAAAACAAGATTAAGTCCATTGCAAAAAAAGATCCTGCTGTTTTGTTGAAAAATATAATTCTTAGAATAAAATCAGGTCTGGATGAAAAAAAACAATTCTTATCAAAATTAGACAAAAAAGAGATGTTAATAGCTGAACTGGTTTCTGAGTCTGTTTTTTTGAAAGACTATGCAAAGATGATGCTTATGAGACTAATATTTAGTTTGGAGCCACTACTTAGGGAGGTATCCAGAAGAACTGGTAAAAGGGTTGATTATATCAAGAACCTTTCAACAGAAGAGATGAGAAATCTGGTTCATTGTAGAAAAATAGATGAGGGTTTCGTTAAGAAAAGATTAGAACAGGCAATCTTTTTAACAAGCGACAGAGAGACTTATCTTCTGACAGGAGCGAATGCTCAAATTTTCGAAGGCAAAATCTTAAAACAGAATTATAAAAAGCAAGATTTATTTAGGGGTCGAGTTGCTTGTAAAGGTTTTGTTCGGGGACAGGTGAAAATTGTTTTAGGTCCAAGTCAGTTTAGAAGCTTTGAAAAAGGCAGTATACTGGTCACTTCAAACACAGCCCCTGAATTTGTGCCAATAATGAAAAATGCTTCAGCAATCATCGCAGAAGAAGGTGGATTAACTGCGCATGTATCTGTTTTGAGTAGAGAATTAAGAATTCCTTGCATTGTTGGAGTAAAAAACGCAACACAAATGCTTAAAGATGGTGACTATGTTGAAGTTGATGCAAACAAAGGCGTGGTTAGAAAGATAAAGTGTAAAAGATGCACAGTGATTAATAAGAGAAAAAATTATCAAAGATTATTTCATATGAAAGGACACTATTATCTTCTAGGAAGTTTTTTTAGACATAATTATCAAAAATTAAATTTCATCGCATTAACTAAAAATAATGACTGGACAAGTTATTTACCTAAAATATCGATAAATAAAGCACTCAATGACGGATTAAAATTAATGTCCAGTAACAAATTATTTAATGAATATGTTAAGAATTATAATCAATATAAAAAAGATTCCATTAAATTTTTTGAAACTATTGATGAAAAAATATCTAAAAGTGAATTAGAGAAATATTTAAATTTATTGTCAGAAAGTTTTGTATATTATTCCAGAACTGAATATATTTATACCGATAAAGCCTTTCAAAGAAAGGATTCTAATAAGATTATAAAGAAGAATCTTAAACAAATGGAGGCCGTGAAATTATTTGGACGAAAACATCTCAATAAATTATTCATAGATAAAAATAATGCTTTGGAAAAATTATTGGAAGTTCTTAGCAAACAGTTCTTTATAAAAATAGACAATCTAAAATTTTATTCAAAAGAAGAATTATTGTCTTTGTTTGACAAAAAAATATTGAGTTTGTCCATTATAAAACAAAGAAAAAAAGCTTATGTGTTAATTTCTGAAAATCAAAAAACAATTGCTTATGAGGGGAAAAAAGCCCAGTTAATTATTGACGATTTCAAAGATAACTCGGTTGTTAAAATAGTTATTAAAGGAAAAACTGCCAGTCAGGGAAAAGCAAGGGGGCGAGTAAAAGTTATTGTTTACAACTCTGTTTTGTCTGAATTGAAGAAACATTGTCAAGCAATGAACAAAGGTGACGTGCTTATTGCAGAAACAACATCTCCAGATTTAATAACTGCTTGTCACAAAGCATCTGCAATAGTGACTAATCAAGGCGGACAATTATCACATGCAGCAATTATAAGTCGAGAGATGAATATTCCTTGTATTGTTGCGACGAATAATGCGACGCAAATTTTCAAAGACGGTGACTATGTTGAAGTTGACGCAGACAAAGGGATAGTAAGAAAAATAAAGAATGATGATGAACAGGTTTTATTCGATAAGATAATGAGTGCAAAGGAGTCAATGACTTTATGGATTTCCAGACCATCAACAGTACAAAGAGATGAATTTGGTTATATGATTCTGAATTATTGGGCTGGTTCAGACTACATGGCTATTGCAAGGCCATCAGGCAGAAGTGATTATTTATGTAAAAAGAAAAAGCTTGATTTGTTCTATAATCAAGAAAGCAAGAAGCTCAATTCCGTAGATGTTATAAAAAAACACTTTGAAAAGCATCGTATTCTGATAGGTAGATTAACTAACTTGGGAAAAAAGGCTCTGAAACTTAGACTTGAGAAAAAATTATTATTAACATTTTATACTTCTTGGATTGAAACTGTAAAACAGTATGCTTATTACTTTCTTAGTCCTTATTTTGTTGAATATAGTTTTGAGCCAAAACTTAAGAAGCAACTAAAAAAAATCAGACCAAAAACTTTTGAAAAAGACCTGTCCATAATATCAAATCCGACAGTAATTTTTGACTATCAAAAATATCAGATAGAACTCATTAAAAACAAACAAAATCCTGATTTTAAGTCTTTGATAGAAAAATATTTTTGGATACCATTATACACCTTCAAAGATTCTTTGCTTGATAAAGATAGAATTTTAAAGGATATTCGTGACATAGAAAAAGAATGTTTAGAGAAAGATATTATTATTATATCAAGAACTGTCGCAAAAAATAAAAAAGAGTACAAGGAATTATTTAATGACCTTAAAAAACATCCTTCAGTGCAATTAAATGCCAATCTTGTTCATGAATATGTGAACATGAGAACTGAGAGAATAGATATTTTTAAGAAGGCACAGGCAAGGGTAAAAGAATTCTATGTGAAAGTTATGACCTTGATGAATAGTGAAGGTATTCCTGTGACTTATGAAGATGTTGTTTCAATGTTAAACAAAGAATTAATTGAATACCTAAAAGGAAAAATGATTTTTGATATTTCAAATCTCAAAAAAAGATGCAATTATGAATATGTTTCATGGGCTGATAAAAATAAGGAATTCAAGTTCATATATGATAAAAACAAAATAGGTGTTCTTAGAGATACATATTTAAAACCAGATTCGTCTGATTTTGTTAGGGGCATATCTGCCTGTAAAGGAATTGTACATGGTAAAGTAAGAATTATAGAGAATAAGGATGGCCTTTCAAAATTTAAAAAAGATGAAATTCTTATAACACAATTTACAATACCAACTTTTTTTCCACAAATGAAACAGGCAAAAGCAATAGTCACAAATGATGGTGGTATTACTTGTCATGCTGCAATCATCAGCAGAGAATTGAAAAAGCCCTGTGTTGTTGGTACTAAATATGCAACACAAATATTTAAAAATGGAGATTTGGTTTTAGTAAATGCAAATCATGGTTTTGTAAGAAGATTAAAAAAGGTTGACATATTATTAAGTTCCAAAGGTAAACTTTGTAAAACTAGTGTTAATGAAAAACGCGTGAATAAAATGAGAAAAAATAATGTTAAATTAAAATTGAAAGAACAAAAAACTCGTTATGTGTCAGAAAATATTCTTTGGTTCAAAGACTTGAACAAAAATGATATTCCAATTGTTGGTGGGAAAGGTGCAAATCTTGGTGAGATGTTTTCAAAGTTTCCTATTCCTGATGGGTTTTGTATAACTGTTAATTCTTATAAGCATTTCTTGGATGAGACCATGATTGGTGCAAAAATCCATGGTTTATTGGATAAACTGAATGTTGAAGATATTGCAATGCTTGATAAAACGTCAAAGATTATCAGAGAAATGATTTTAACACAAAAATTTCCTGCGGATATAAGAACTGAGATTCTTGAAAACTACAAAAAATTGAGTAATAAAACGGTTGCTGTGAGGAGTAGTGCCACTGCTGAAGATTTGCCTACTGCAAGTTTTGCAGGACAACAAGATACTTATCTAAACATCAAAGGTAATATGCGTATAATTGAAGCTGTTCAGAAGTGCTGGGCTTCTCTTTTTACTTCAAGGGCTATTTATTATCGTGAAAAAAATAATTTTAAACATAGGGATGTTTTGATATCGGTTGTTATTCAGGAAATGATTGATCCGGAATATGCTGGTGTCATGTTTACTATTGATCCTGTTAATAAGAAACACATCTTGATTGAGCTTGTTGAAGGCCTTGGTGAACAACTTGTTTCGGGTCAAGTGACTCCAAATACTTATTTTCTTAATAAGAAAAGTCATGTTATTGAAGAAAAGATTGAACATTTTGTTGTTGATGAAAAAATTATTTCTGAGGTTTCAAAAGTTGGCGAGTTAATAGAAAAACATTACGATAAGCCTATGGATGTTGAATTCGTGTTTGATAAGAACAAAAAATTATTTATTGTTCAAGCAAGACCTATTACTACTTTGTAAGTTTAGTTTTTCGAGAAATTATCTTTGTTTGTGAGTTCTTCAATTGTATCGTTGTGAGTCATCTCGTTTATGAATGCATCCGCTGCTTGTTGTTGTTTTTCTTGTTGTGTAGTTATATCTGTGTTTTTTAGGGCTTCTGTTCTTAAAACTTGCAGTGCTGCTTTGTATTTTGCTGTGTGTTTTAGAATCAATTGTGTTATTCCATGTTCTGCTTGTCTAAGATAATTCTCTGCTTTATTGATGTTGTTTTCAAAAAACTCTTTTGTATGAAAATACTTTTGTTTGAACTTTTCGCTTTTATATTCAAGAACAGCTTTTTCTGGAATTGAATGTCCTAGTTCAATTCCTTTATATTCAAGGTTTATTATTGGTGGCGTCATATATCTTTCTTTAGAAAAGAATTATTTAAATTTTTCGATGATTAACTTATATGTTGACTCTTCTAACTTGATCTTTCCAAACATCATAAACGATTAAGTTGTCTGTTAGTTTCTCACCAACAAGTATTTTTAATACTTGAGCAACAATTATTCCTGCAGCAACATGTATTCCTGCGTTTATTATTCCTTCATCTTTTATGTCGCCTATTTTTACTTTGTCTAGAACTGTTTTGAATAAGTGTTTTTTGTTAGAGATAAATATTGCTCCTTGTGAGCCTGCGTATTTACAGTTTATTAAATGTGTTTTTTTCTTGATGTAATTTGCAATCATTTTCATGGTTGCTAATTCATTGCTGCAGTCAACAACAACGTCAACATCATCTAATAAGAATAAATTTTCTTCAACTAACTCTTCGTGGAATGTTTTCACTTTATTTTCAGAATTTATCATTTCAAGCCGTTTTTTTATTTGTTTTGCTTTGAATCTGTTATCATCTTCTTCTTTGTATACTGCTTGCCTTTGCAGGTCTGGCATCTCTATTCTTCCTTTGTCAACAATTTTCATATTTACACCTTCTCGGTGTAGCATTTCTGAAACTACTGATCCAAGTCCTCCCACGCCGACAATTATTACTTTTTTCTTGCGCATTTCAGAACCTTTTTCACCTATGTTCTTGAATTTTTCTTGATACTTGTAACGATTCATTTTAAAAAGGAATTATAGTCTTATTTTTAAAGGTTATGCAGGATTGAATAGTAGTGGTTTCTATGGATTTTAAGTTGTATGAAGGTTTATTTTCGCAAAAGATTTAAAAAATCAAGCTCGTTTCTACTTTTGGGTGATTTTCAATGTACTGTTTAGATTTAAAAGATTATAACATTAATGATAAAATTATAGTAAGATATAATCATTCTTTTGGTGGTGGAAATCTTTGGCCAAAAAGAGTTAAAGAATTAGAGTCTGTTGGTTACATAACAGAAAAAAAGGATGATTATCTGAAACTTACAGGTCCACAAAATCCCCTGATAATAGAAGATATTCCAGAACTATTTCGTCCAGGAAATCCTTGTTCTCAAACAACAATACCAATAAAACTGGAAAGTATAATCCATATTGAAAAACTCACAGAACAAAACAAAGAACAACAAAAATGAGACGGGTTTATGAAGGAAAAATTGGAGAAGTAAATGCTCTTTTTAATGGTGAAAGTTGGTAGTCACAGGATAAACAGTGGTTTTTATAACTTCTAAATTTTTTTTAAGTTTTTTTCAAAAACTTTAATAACATCAATCATTCTTTTTTATTATGGTTGCGCCTCCAAAAAAGAAGAACGAAGATCATCCGGTTGTAAAAAACGCTCATCTTTTTTATCAGCGTATTAGTGAGATGACTAAAAAGCATCCAAAGCCAAAAGAAGATTATTTTGGCGAGTCACCAAACATTTTTATCGGAAGATATGGTTATCCAAATGTTAATGTGGGAATTCTTTCAAATGAAGGAATAGATGAAGAATATGACAATCCAAAAGTTTGGTTTAACAAAAATTTTGACATTCCAAAGATTGTTTCTATGAGAAGTTTTTTGATAAACTCAAACTTCAAATCAAGCATTAAATCATTTAATGATAGATTATTTGAAATAACAAGGGATGTTGCGATGGCTAAAAATCCTGTTGATGTGGAGATTAATCTTGAAAAAAAGCCTCATTATAAACTTGAAGTGAGCAGAGATATAACTCCTTATGGGCCAACTGTTAAACTAAAGAAAGCAAACATTACTGAAAATCCAAAAATTCCTTTGCATGTTGAGAAAGTATATTCTGATTCTGATTTGAAAGCAACCCAAGCGATTGATTATTTAAACAGGCATGAATACGATGAGCATTATCTTACTAAGCTTATGAGTGCAGGAACTCTTGGTGTAAAGACTGAGAGAAAACTCGTTCCGACAAGATGGTCCATAACTGCGATTGATGACACTCTTGCAAAAAAAAATATCAAGAAAATAAAAGATTTTAGCAATCGAACAAATTTTGAAGTGTATACTGGTGATTACATGGGCAATTACTATATAATCATGTTTTTTCCAGAGATTTGGAGTTATGAATTATTTGAAAGTTACATGCCAAATGATTCTTTAAAGTTGAAAGAACTTCAAACATTTACTGATTATGAAGGATATTCTGGAAGAACTGCTTATGCATACAATACTGTTGGAGGGTACTATGCTGCAAGACTTCCTGTAACAGAACATTTAGTTGAACAGAAAAAACATGGTGCGGCTCTTCTTTTACGTTTCGTCACAGATGACTATTGGGTGCCGCTGGGCGTTTGGGTTGTGAGACAAACAGTACGAAAAACCTTAAGCCACAAACCTTTAGAATTTGGTAGTAAGGAATTAATGTTGAAATATGTACGATTGCTTGTGAAAAAGAACTTTGGTTATGATGTTGAAAATATTCTTAAAAAAAGTATTTTTCTAAAACAAATGAAGAGTCAGGTAAAACTTAGCAGTTTTTTTTAAGTTTTTAAAACCGCAAAGCTTAAATATCATTTGCTCGTGAGTCGTTTTTACAGCAATTACAGTGAGGTGTATGCAGTATGAGAAAGATTTGTGTTATTAATCAAAAGGGTGGTGTTGGAAAAACAACGACTTCTTTGAATCTTGCAGCAGGACTTTCAAGATTTGATAGAAAAGTTTTATTGATTGATTTGGATCCGCAGAGTAACATGGAGTTGGCCATGAATTTGGAAAACAGTTTGACTGTTTATGAGTTTTTATTTGAAGATGTCTTAGTTTCTGAATGTGTAAACAAGATGGGAAAAGATTTTGATTTAGTTAAAGGCGATAAAAAACTTCTTCGAGCAAATAACTTAGAAGGAGCAGTTGAAAAAATAGTTTCTAGGCTTCGAACAATAAAGGGTTATGACTACGTTATTTTTGATTGTGCACCTTCAATGAATATTTTAAATAATGCAGTTATGCTGTTTTGTAAAGAAGCAATTATTTCTACTTCCACAGATTATTTCGGTTTAGAAAGCTTGAATAAAACAATTATTTTTCTAAGAGAATTTGCAGATTTTCATGAGCATGATATAATGCTTTCAAAAATAGTTCCAACTTTATTTGATAAAAGGAACAAGATTTGTAATGATATTCTTGAAAGTATTAATAATGAATACTATCGATATGTGTCTGCACCAATAAGGATGAATTCAAAACTTAAAGAAGCACCTATGAACAAGAAATCCATTTTTTCATACGCTCCAAAATCTTCGGGGGCACAGGATTACTTGGCTTTAGTTCAAGCAGTTATCGCCGATGAACCAAACAAAGATGCAGATTTGTGTGAAGTGTCGCCAGTTATTGTTTCTGAAGAAGAGAAATAATATTTATAATTGTTTTATAGCGACTACAGATATATTTATAAATTAGTTGTTATTACTTTTAAAAAACAAACATTTGAGGAGGTTTTTTACAATGACAAATAATGAATACATTGATATTTCCAAAGAATTAAAATTAGATGATTATCTTTCAAAAAACAATTTTCAGAAATACACTTCAAGATCAAATGTTGATTTAGAAATCAAATGGATTAAGCATTTGATGAATCAGCATCTTTTTCCAAAACGTTCATTGGTACTTGTTCCAGCAGAGCCAAGAGATGGTAGTGAAACAGTTGACACTTATAAAGCTCGTTGGGATGATTATAAATTAAGTCCTGATAATTTTACTAATTTAATTATGGCTTCAGAAGATGATTTGGAGCAAAAAATGACTGCTCTTAGAGAAAAAGGCGAACAATTTTTAACGATACCAACGACAAAGGACAGGGAAAATTTAATCTTTGAGATTTATCTTCGATAAGAATTAACCGTAACATTTTTTAATCATTCTTTTATTCTTATATTTATGGAGTTAGGGGTGTTTGAGGACAAGTTTGAAGAATCTTATAAGCGAAATGAGTTTATAACTTTTTTTTGCAAGTGTAAAATAGTCTATAGTGGTAGAGCAGAGGCTTCGCTTGGTAAAGGTGATAGACTTGTTTCTGTAAAACAAGATGGGACTATTTTTGTTCATCAACCTGAGGGCGGAAATCCTATAAATTATATGAAATCAGGAGGTTCTATTGTCATTATAAAACAAGATTATGGTGTTCTTTTTAAGGCTCATAACTCCGCCACGAGAGAGTATTTAGAGCTGGAAATTTCTCGTGTTTATGAATTCATGGCTAGAAAACTAGATGACGGTCAAAAACAAATAATTGCGGGAACCGAAGCAGATATGTCTGATATGATTAAAGATAACCCTTCTTTAATAAATGATGATTTTAAACCTCTTTCAAGAGAAGAACACACAAAGTTTGGGTTTATAGATGTTTTTGGTCACGATAAAAAAGGAACTCTTGTCGTTGTTGAGTGCAAAAGATATGTTGCAGGTCTTGATGCAGTTCAACAACTTCGAAGATACGTTGAAAAAATTAAAGAGCTTAAAGGAACAGATAAGGTTTCAGGAATTTTAGCAAGTCCAAAAATAAGTCCTAATGCAGAAGCAATGCTTAAGAATTGGGGTTTTTCATGGAAACTTGTTAATCCACCAATGAGACTTATTAGGCATAATAAAACTCAGAAAGCTCTTGATGCTTTTTTATCTTAAAAAAGTTTTATTCTAAAACTATTTTATGCAAACACCACAGGCTGTAAGTCCTTTTTTATTTGCAGCTTTTTTTGAAGTAAACATGTTAAGATTGTTTTTCTTGGTTTTTTTAATTAAACGACAGCTTAATCTATGATATTTATTTCCATTCTTTGCAGCAACAAACACATTTTTTTTGGTTATTTTTTTAGATTTTTTTGTTGTATGTTTATTTGGTTTTTCATAATCTATGTTGTAATTTACAACTTCGATTTTTGGAGCCTCTTCTTTTTTTGTTTCTGCCATTTTTGGTGGCGTAATTTTTGGAAGTTTCTTTAGCTTTTTTTTGGTTTTTTTACTTAAACTCACAATTATTGCATTTAATAATATTACACCTATCATTTCCACCATTAAAGGATTTCTAAGATTGCTTTCTGAAGAGATAATCATAACTATGATCAGAATCATTCCTGCAGTCATACAGAAAAATGTGTACCAAGAAACAAACCCCCATTTTTTTTCTTCAACTAATGCTTTAAATATCAGGATTTCTGAAGTGACTATCAGTGTGATCATAATAGTTTTTAAAAAAAGATTTGTTGTGCCAAGAATTAATATTAGCAGCACAACTTGGCTTATTAGACTTAAAATTATAGGCTTTTTATTTAACATCTTATTTCCCCTTAATATTTGTTGAAGACAAATTAATATAAATAATTTTCTATTTTCAAGTGGTTAATTAATTTTCTAAAGGTTTATAAAACAAGGCTTGATAATGTTTTATTATGAGTTTCAAATTTAAAACTTCAAAAAAAGAAATATGTGATCTTTTAGAAGCATGGATATTCATAAGTCTTGCTTTTGGAATTGTTCTGGCAGACGGAAAACTTTTCTCTTTAACAACTCTGAAAAGTTTTTTTCTAGCAGCATTAACTGTTGGAACTGGATTTTTATTTCATGAAATGGGTCATAAACTTATGGCTCAAAAATATGGGTGCTTTGCAGAATTTCGTGCAAGCATAAAAATGTTGGTTCTAGCTCTTTTAATGAGTTTTTTTGGATTTGTTTTTGCTGCACCAGGGGCAGTTATGATTGCAGGAAGAGTTACTGGTGAACAGCGAGGAAAAATTTCTATTGCAGGACCAATTGTAAATATTGTGTTAGCATTATTTTTTTCAGTAATCGTTTTTGTTTCATCTAAAGGTTCAATTTTATTCGAAATAGCTGCATATGGTGTTTGGGTGAACTCGTTTTTAGCAGTGTTTAACATGTTGCCGTTTTCTATTCTTGATGGTAGAAAAGTTTTAGAATGGAATAGAAAAGCTTATTCTGCAGTTATGGTGCCAGCAGTTTTTTTGATGTTTTTTGCAACACAGTACTTGCCTCTTTAAGATTAAATTTATAAACTCTCAAAGATTTTTTTCCTTTATGAAATGCGACTTATGTGGAAAAAAAATAGAACAGACTTTCCTTGGAAAAATCTTAGGTAGTTATGTTAAGAACAAAAAAGGAAAAAAACACGCTGTATGTCCTGATTGTCAAAAAAAGCATTCAATGGAAGAAATCAAAAAGCTGATTTAATTTTTGGACGTCGACAATTTCATTGCCTCCGTAGCATAGTAGCTATTGCGGCAGCCTCGTATTTTTATAGACGAGCCAGCTGCAGGTCGTGAGTGCAACTCTCACCGGAGGCTTAAATCCTTTTTGGTTGGTTTTTAGGGGAATCACGCAAACCTTCCGATTCTTCTTGTATAAACCTTATTAAAGCAATCATTCTAAATCAAGTTATGAACAAAATAAACTTTTTTACAGACGAACCCAAACACCATACGTGGATTTTCGAATCCCGCTCGGGGCATTCTTTTAAACTAAGCAACTTCGGGGGGCATTTCCTCGAGAAAAATTGATTATTTTCTTTAGTTTTTCAAATAATTAACTTTTTTTATGTTTTTTTAATAAAAATAGTTATTTTTACTTGCTTTTACGCTCGGGGCATGCTTTTTTTATTAGGTGTTTAGGGCATTTGAAATAAACAAATCTAATTTCGGCGTTGTTCATAATAGTTGCTTTTGTGAGTAACTTGAGCAAAGCTTTTATGCTTTGTGAAAGTTTTTCTAAGTTGTAAGTGATTATTTGCCATGCGAATTCTCGTTTTTTCATGTGTGCTTGTTTGCTTCTTAAACTTC
>JAHIUF010000089.1 GCA_018817005.1 Nanobdellota archaeon | reverse complement strand
CAAAGTTTTGAAAAAAGGATACAAGATAAAAGAAGTGCCGATAAGATATAATCCAAGAAGTTTTGCACAAGGGAAAAAGATAAATTGGAAAGATGGATTTGAAGCGGTATGGATTCTTATTAAGTATCGATTTGTGGATTAATAAGGGAAAGATTAAAATAAAACTTCTTCTTCTAGAAACTTTATGAAGATATTACTTGTTAATCCTCCAAGATACAAGAACGTAGACTATGTTAGAGAAGGTCGCTGTATGCAACCAAAGAATGTTTGGAATAATATCTGGCCACCTCTGACTTTGAATTATATTGCAACCCTTCTGAAAAAAAATAATCAAGTAATAATAATTGATTGCATTGCGGAGAATAAAAATTGGTCTTCTTTGGAAAAAGATTTGAAAACTCAAAAACCAGATATAGTTATTATCAACAATGGTTTTCCAAGTGCTAAGGGTGATTTAAAACTTGGATCTCTCGCAAAAAAAATCAATCCTAAAATAATAACCATCACGTTTGGAATCTTTCCAACACTTTTACCAGAGGAAACACTTAACAATTTCAGAATTGACTTTGTTGTTATGCATGAACCGGAAATAACGATGCAAGAGTTAATTGCTGCGATAAAAAATAATTCTGATTTTAAAAAAGTCAAAGGAATCGCTTACAAAGAACAAAACAAGATTGTATTTACAAAAGAGCGTGAATTCATAAAAGATCTGGACGAAGAGCTTGGATTTCCTGACAGAAACCTGATAAAAAACGAAGCCTATACTTTTCCATTTGACAAAAAACCTTTTGCATTACTGCTTCTCGGAAGGGGTTGTCCTTTTAATTGTAGTTTTTGTGTTGCACCGGTTTATTATGGAAGAAAATATCGTGTTCGAAATCCAAAAAAAGTGGTTGATGAAATGCAAGAATGCTATGAAAAATTCGAGATTAAAAACTTTATGTTTTGGGGTGAGTCATTTACAACCAACAGAAAATTTAGCATTGGAATATGTGATGAATTGATAAAAAGGAAACTCAAATTTGACTGGATTACAACAACCAGAGTTGACACATTAGATTTAGAACTTTTAAACAAAATGAAAAAAGCAGGTTGTTACTTGCTTGGTCTTGGAATAGAAACACCAAATGAAGAAATACTGAAAAATGTTAATAAAAACACTTCATTAAAACAAATAAAAAACGCAATAGCAATTTGCAAAAAAGCCAAAGTTAAAACAATGGGTCACTTCATATTCGGGTTTCCGGGTGAGACAAGAAAAACTGCAAAAAAAACAATTAAATTTGCAAAGAATTGCGGAGTTGACTATGCGCAATTCTACTGTGCAGTGCCATACCCAAAAACTAAGTATTGGGACGAATTAGAACAAAAAAAACAAATAGTTTCAAAAGATTGGGATTTATACGAGCAAAATTTCGCAGTTACAAAAACCGATGAACTAACTCCAAAAGATATAATGAAGTTTAGAACCAAAGGATTCAACTCATTTTATATTAGACCAAAGTTTGTATTAAAACAACTAACACAGATTCGCTCTTTTAAAGAACTATGGAACACCTTTATTGCAGGACTCAGTGTTTTAAAATGGTTTAGTCCAAAGAAGAAATAATTTTTCCATAATCTTTATTAACACTCATGTTTTTTTTCTTTTTGATGTTATCAATTATCATTCCTTTATTCAATGGTTCTAAGACCATTGCTAAGACTCTGCATTCAATAATTGACAACAATCACTCTGATTTTGAGATAATAATAGTTAATGATGCGAGTACTGACAACTTCGAAAATGAAATTAGTCCTATTCTAACTAAATTTCAGAAAATAAAAATAATTAATCTAAAAGAGAATCATGGTGCCGCCTTCGCAAGAAACGTTGGTATTGATAATGCAAAAGGAGAAATAATTGTTTTCATAGATTCAGATATTATAATCCCAAAGAATACCTTGCAAAACTTTTCTCGTTCAAATTCAGATATAACTATGGGTATTTATTCAAGGAAAAGATGCTTTTCGAATTTAAGTTCAAAATATAAGAGTGAATTCTTATACTATGTACATTTAAATGAAAAAGTTTCTTTTTGGACTGGTTGTGCTGCTGTGAAAAAACATGTTTTTGAAAAACTGAAATTTGATGAATCAATAAAAGGTGCAAATGTTGAAGATACTGATTTCGGCTTTAGATGTGCAGAACAAGGGTTCTCATCTAAAACAGATAAATCAATCCAAGTAATGCATAATCACAAACATAATTTTCTAAGTCTTATGAAGAATGATTTTTCAAAAGCAAAAGGTTTGGCTGGCCTTAGAAAAGAGCATTTTCTGAAGACATATATTGATTTTAAACTTTATTGGTTTTTAAAAAAATACATTTTTATGCTGTTTTTAACGTATATTACTGCAGGAACGGGCTTTATATTTGGAAAATTAAATAATCCTTATCTTAAACAATTAAAGAATTTCTTTTTTAAAAAAAGTCCTGTACAACTAACTCTTTTTGTTACAAATAGATGCAATGCTTCTTGTGCTCATTGTTTAAACAAACAAAAAAACCCTGTAGATATATCTATTGAAAAAATTCGCCAGATATCTTTCCAGATGCCAAATTTTGTTTACCTATTAATATCTGGCGGTGAGCCTTTTCTAAGAGAGGACCTTGCAGATGTAGTTAACGCATTTAGTGTAAATAATGAAGTGTTAAATACTGTGATTGTCACAAATGGATATTCTCCCAACAGGATACTTAGACAAACAAAAGAAATATTGCTAAAATATAGACGACACTTAGTGATAAATGTTTCTATTGATGGGTTGAATAAATATCATGATAAAATTAAAAGAATCAATGGTTCGTTTGATAATGCAATAAAAACAATTAAACTTCTAAAAACCTTAAAATATTCAAATCTTAATATTGGAGTAATAATGACTATGACTAAAAATAATCAAGAGAACTTATCTAAAACTTTTGATTTTATAAAAAATCTTGGTGTTGATTCAATAGCTTTAAACCTTGTTAGGGGAGAACCAGAATTACTTCCTGATATGAAATATTATTCTGAACTAGCTGAAAGAGTAAATAATAATAACAAAAATTACACAGGATTCTTTTTATCCAAACTAAATAGAATTGTGAAAAAGAAAATGCGAGAGTTGATTATTCAGATTGTAAAGAAAGGTTATCAAATTCCTTGCTATGCTGGAAGACTTAACGTGGTAATTGATAATCAGGCAAATGTTTATCCTTGTGAAATGCTGTCTAAAAGTATGGGTGATTTGAATAAGTTATCATTTCAAGATATTTGGAAAAGTAAAAACGCAAAAGAGACACGAAGATTTATCAAAAAGACAAAATGTAGTTGTACTGAAGAATGCAATCTGAACATAAATATACTGTTTAACGTAAAATATTATCCTTTAATGTTGTTAAAAAATTTGTTCAAGAAAAATGAAGTTTGATGATTTTTTTAAAATTGGTTTGTTTGTTGTTTTGTTTTTAGTTTTGTTTAGGTTTTTTTCTCGTTTGTTTGTTGTTAAGGGTGGTTTTTTGTTTTTTTTCTTGGTGTTTTTGTTTGTTTGTTTTTTCTTTTTGAGTTTGTTTTTTAAGGATTTTTTGTTTTCTTTTTTTTCTCGTTTTGTTTTTTGGTTTGATGGTTTAAGTAAGAATCGTAAGCGTTTGTTGGTTTTTCTTTTTTTTGTTTTGTTGTTTTTTTCATTTATATTTTTTCACACAAACAATCTTGGTTATGATAGTCCGAATCTATTGTTTTCTTTGGCGAATAGATTCATGGCCAGTCCTTATGTTTTGAATAATTTGTTTTTTATTTTTGTTGATTTTTGTTTGTCTTTTTTTGGTTTTTCTTCTGTTGTGACTTTTTTGTTTGTTGATGCTTTTTGTGGTGTTTTGTATGTATATGTTTCTTTTTTGCTGTCTGGTCGTTTGTTTAGTGGTGAGAGGAAGTTTTTGTTTTTTTTGATGTTTTTGGCTATTGGTTCTTTTAAGATTTTTTTTGGTGATATTGAGGTTTATGCTCCTGTTGTTGTTTTGTTGTTGGTTTACGTTTTTTTTTCTATTGAGTATTTGCTTGGTCGTAAGAGTGTTTTGTTTCCTGGTTTTTCTTTTGTGTTTTTGTTTTTGTTTCATGTTCATGTAATATTTTTTCTTCCAACACTTGTAATTTTGCCTTTTTTGAAGAAGAGGTTTTGTTCTAGAAAGGTTTTTGTTTTGAAAGAGTTGTCTTTGTTGTTTAAGATTTTTGTTTTGCCTGTGTTGTTTTTTGTTATTCTTTTTTCTCCTAAATTGTTTGAGTTTGATAATAAGTTTATTTATCCTTCTGAAATTTATCCTCTCGAAGATTTTGGGTTTAATTCTTCTCAAGGTTTTATTAGTTTTAATTCTCGGATTTGTCCTTATTGTTTTTGTGAAAAACCACTATTTTGTGGAAGTCCTGAATTGTCAATTTTGACGCTTGTTAAACAAAATAATGTTATAGTGAAACAATATAATTTATTTGATTTTAGTCACATAAAAGATTGGTTCAATATTATTATTTTGATAGGACCGGTTTTTTTTCTCATGTTATTTGTTTTATTTAGAGTTATACAAAATTTATATCTTAAATTTTTTTATAAAGACATTTTGTTGATTTTTTTCAGTTTTTGTTTGCTTTCATTATTATTTAGAACATTTATATTGAATTTTACTACTATAGAATTGGATTGGGATGCGCTAGTTTTGTTCGGTCCAATTATCTCTTTGTGGACTGGCTATGTTTGTCTTAAGTATTTTCGTTTTGACAAAGACCTTTTAATCTATGTTTTTTGGTCTTTGTTTGCTATTGGCGTTTGTGTTGTAAGAGATGTGTTGTTTATTATTTAATTGAAATTTATAAAACATTCTAGATATCTTTTAACATATATTGGATTCCATAAATGCTTAAATCTGCTTAAAATATAATTAACTCTGAAGTAAAATTGCTTATAGCCCTCTATTGCTAATTCTTCAAGTTCTTTTTTAGAATATGGTGATTGGTAACCTGCTTTTGTTAATTCTGTCTTAGGCAAACTGATTAGTGGATAGTAACTTACAAAATCCGGATTAAGTTCGTTTGCTTTTTGAAAAGTATTTCTCATAGACTCTTTTGTTTCAGTTGGCAAGCCCAGAATGAACTCTAGTCTTGTTATGATTCCAATTTTTTTACAATTAGAGACTATTTCTGCAACTTTATCAAAGAACAATAATCGGTGGATTTTTTTCAAAGCTTCTTTTTGAAATGTTTGAACTCCAAGATTTATATAATAACAACCGGCTTGCTTCATTATTCTTAGTAAGTCATAATCAAGACTATCTGCTCTTGTTTCAATATTCCACCTGATTTTTATATTGTTTTTTATAATAAAATTGCATAATTTTTTTACTCGTGATTTGTTTATAGTGAAGGTGCTGTCTCCAAAAGTAATTGTTCTTATTTTATACCGATAATATAATTCTTTTATTTCTTTCATGATTTTCTTTAATGATTTCTGTCGAAATTTTGGAAATAAGACATTGGCAGCACAATAAGAACAGTTGTGTGGACAGCCTCTGGAAGTCATCATTAGCATAAAAGGAAGTTTATATTTTATGCAAAGAGTTTCTGGTTTATACTTTTTTATAGGCAATAAATCCCATGCAGGAGTTGGTATTAAATCTAAATTTTTGATTAGTTTTCGTGGATTTGTATATACTATTTGATTATTTTTCAAATAGCACAAACCATTTATTTCTTTCAGTGGTTTATGTTCTAAAATTTCCTTAAATGTTTCTTCTCCTTCACCCACTGCAACAATATCAAAAAAATCAACATAGTTTTCAGGTTCTGCTGTAGGATCAGCCCCACCCACAATTAATAGTTGTTTAAAGCCTCTTTTTCGAATCTTTTTTGCAAGTTCTTTTGTTGATTCTCTTGTTGAATAAAATGCAGTCATGCCAATGATATCTGGGTGAAATTCTTCAACAATATTAATAACCTGTTGTAATGTTAGGTTTAACGCATTGGCTTCAACAATTTTTACTTCATGTTTTGTTCTTGCAATACTGGCTAAAATAGCAAGACCAAGTGGTGGATTAATTCTTCTTAGTTTTAGTTGTCCTTTTGTTAAATATGCATCTGTTGGTACTGACCATATATGATTAGGATTAATTAACAAAATTTTCATTTCCTTAGGCAAGGATACTACATTCTTTGTGTGTAGAGGAATTGCCCTTGCGTCCTCCGTAAAGTTTTTTTATCATGTTTGATTATAAAATGGTGCGCGGCGAAACCGGCGCACACATCTTCCAAATTTTAGTTAGTGTGAGCTATATTTTTCGTTGTGTGGAGCGTATCAAAAAGCTTTTGCTTTTTGGGACTTCCAAAAATCTTTGATTTTTGTTAGTGACGAAAAATGGAATTTGTAAATGTTGAGTTAAGGCATGACAACCATAAGGTAGGCATAAACTTTTGGCACATAAATTGGCAAACAAAGTATCGTTATAACATGTTTGCCAAGTTTAAGTATAAAAACCTTTGCGAAGGTTGCATTCGCAAAGCCGCGAAAAGACATAATATTAAAATTCATATTCTTAAAGTTATGCCTGATCATTTGCACACATTGATAACTTAGCCCAAAGGCATGAGTGATGTGAAGGCAATGCAGCTTCTAAAAGGATGTTCTGCACATACTTTTTTTAAGAACCATCCAAAAGCACGGTTAAGATATCCGCAAGGACATCTTTGGAGTAGAGGAGGCTCAGCAGTCACAGTTGGCTACAATTAGTTATCTGACACTATCAAATACATTTTGGAACAAGCTAAGCATCATGGTTTAGCCTGCTAAACGGATACTTGGGACTTCAGTCCCAAGAGGAGGTCATTTTCTATCTTTTTTTCCATAATCTTTATTAACTTTAATATTTTTTCTTTTCATTCAAATGTTTTTTTCAATAATAATTCCAACTTATAACGAGGCTGAAAGCATCGATATGTTAATTCCTAAGATTTACGATGTTTTGAATAAGCATTACAACTATGAAATCGTGGTTATGGATGATAATTCTCCTGATGGCACTGCTGATATTGTTCGTAGGCTTTCTAAGAAGTATCCTGTGAGGGTTGTTGTTCGAAAGAAGAATAAGGGTCTTTCTGCGGCTGTTATCGATGGTTTTAAGGCTTCCAAGGGTGATGTTTTTTGTGTTATGGATGCTGATCTTAGTCATCCGCCAAAGGTTTTGCCAAAAATCTTTGCTGCAATCAAGTCTTACGATGTTATTGTTGGCAGCAGACTCGTTTCTGGCGGTGGCTCTGAAAAGTGGCCTTTTCATAGAAAACTTATTTCTTGGGGTGCTCAACTTCTTTCAAAGCCGCTAACTAAGGTAAAAGATACTATGTCTGGTTTTTTTGCTGTAAAAAAATCTGTTGTTTTAAATGCTCCTCTTGAGGCTCTTGGTTACAAGATTCTTTTAGAGATTCTTGTCAAGGGAAATTACAAATCTGTAACAGAGATTCCTTTTACTTTTCTTAATCGTTCTTTTGGTGAGAGTAAGATTAGCATGAAAGTCCAGATGGAATATTTAAAGCAACTTTGTCACTTGTATAGGTTTAAGTTTTTTAAGTAAATTTTCTTATCGAGTAAGAAATTATGTTTTATAGTTTTTATTTTTCTTACCAAATAAGAAATTTTCGAAGCTTTAATAAATACAAGTTTTTATACATATAATTTATGAAGAGGAAACAAGTTTCTCATAAAAAACCTTTGTTTCGAAAAATTCCTGCAAGTTACTTTATAGTTTTCTTCTTATTTGCACTATTAGTTTTTCTTGCTTACTTTTTGATTTTAAAACATAACATTGTTGATGAAACCATGCTTTACTCCTGGGCTTGGATTGTTAATTATTTGAATGTAAAACTTTTCTTTGCATTGCTTTTGCTTGCAGTCGTTATTTCAATTCTTGCCGCTCGAGTTGATTGGAAGTTTAAAGAAAAACATTTCTTGGTTTTCATATTTGTAGTTGCTTTTGTGCTTTCTAGCTTTTCATGGTCTTTTCCAACTCCAAATCCTGATATTGCAGAATTTTTCGGTGTTTCAAAATTTGTTTCTGAAAATGGTTTGTTTTCTTTTTTCAAAGATTTTGGAACTGAAGAACTTAGTGGTTACAGGTTTCATTCATGGCCGATTATTCTTGGTTTATTCTTTCGTGTGTTTGGTGAATCTTTTCTTCTGGCAAAAATTCTTTATTCAGTTTTGTTTGCTTTCATTCCGGTTTTAACTTTTTTATTGGCAAAAAAACTTTTTTCTTCAAAAATAGCATTTATATCGGCTTTTTTTGTCTTGTCAATTCCGAATCTTCTTGTTCAGAGTTCAATGTTTCTTGTTGATGTTCCAACAGCTTTTTTTGTGCTGTTATCTTTGTATATCTTTTCTGTTTTTCTCGACAAAAAAAACCCGTTTTTATATCTTGTTTTGACACTTGTTTTTCTTATCACAATCTTTTCCAAAAGAACAGCTATTTTGTTTTTGATAATTTCTTGTCCGGTCTTGTTTTTTTATCATCTTAAAAAGAATAATTTAAAATTTTCTTTGAGTAGTCGAAAAACATTTCTTATTGTCTACGCTCTATTCATTATTATTTTTTCTTTCGTCTTTCTAAAGCTTAACTTTTTTTCAGAACAGATCTCTCTTGATTTGTCACAGGCAAACATAATTTCAAACCCTGCTCATTACGTTAATTCTTGGAGTTATTTCTTTCAGTTTCAGCCATTAATAATCGTTGCTTTTTTAGTTTTCATTCTTTTTTTCATTTTTAAACCAACTTTTTCAAAACTATTTATTTTGTGCTGGATATTTTTTTCTTTCTTGTTTGTTCAAGGAACGACTCTTCGCTATATGATTCCTGCATTTTCTGCAGTTGCTATCGGTGCTGCGGTTGTGGTGTCCCGTCTTAAAAAGAAAGCAGTGGTTTTTTTAGTTGCGTTTATTTTTTGTTCTTCTCTTGCTAGTTTTTTTGTTGGCTTTAGTCCTCTCTTGAAAAATGAATTCTATGATAATAATATTTTGCTTTCAGCAAAATACGTTAATTCATTAAAATCTGTTGAAACTATTGGCGTTTACTTTTTTTACAAGGAT
>JAHIUF010000088.1 GCA_018817005.1 Nanobdellota archaeon | reverse complement strand
ATACGGCTCAAAACTAAAAGCCAGAAAATACAAAACACAAAAAATAGAACTATTATGTAAAATCCTAGCATACAATATTGAACGAGCAACAAGAAGTATTATTGAAATGCTCTACTTCGTAAGAGCATTTCTACAGAGCCGATGAGGGACATTGTTTATTTATCGACAAAAAGCAGCACAATTAATAGGAACATCTGATTAGATATGACTATTAGTTAACAATGTCTGATGAGGAGAAAAATATTTAAGGAAAGGGTTATATAAACATATTTGATGATGAACGGCGCATGGATGTTTAACATTGTTGTTTTCGTAATCTTTTTAGTTTATTTTTTTTATCGAAAAAATAATGCTATAGCTGCTTTAAAGCTTGCTTGGAAATCTTTCAAAATAATTCTTCCCTTGCTGTTAATTATTATTATTTTGATTCTTTTCATTGATAAGGTTTTTTCGCTTGAAAAAGTATCTTCAAATCTTTCTTCAATTTCTGGTTGGAAAGGGTATATTGCTGCTGTGGGTCTTGGAAGCTTGTTTCATATTCCTCATTTCATCGCTTTTCCAATTGGCGGGAAGCTTCTCTCAGGTGGTTTAAACGTAGGTGTTATCGCTGCTTTTCTTTCAAGTTTAATAATGGTTCATTTATTCACTATTCCTATCGAAATTCGTGAATTAGGGTGGAAGTTTGCAATTGTGAGAAATGGCCTAAGTCTTTGTTTTGCTCTAATAATTGGTTTGTTTTTAGGGGTGATTTATTGATACACAAAACAAAAAACCGTCACCATAAATTTTTGTTATTATTAATAGTTATAGCAATTGCCATAATTGCTTTTATCCGGCCTGAATTTTTAAAAACAGTTTTTTTCGAGTCTAATTTTTCAGATATTTTTATGCTGTTAGCTTATTTGCCGGGTTTCTTCATACTCGTTGGTCTTATTGAAGTGTGGCTTCCTGAATCATTCATTCAAAAGCATTTAGGGAAACATTCTGGTTTGAAAGGCGCTTTATACGCATTTTTCATTGGTGCAGCAATTCCGGGACCTTTTTATCTTGCATTTCCAATGGCTGCTATGCTTTGGAAAAAAGGCGTTAGTAAGTTCAATTTATCTCTTTTTGTTGGTGCATGGTCTTGCTTAAAATTTGGAGAAGAGATTTTTGAACTTCAATTTTTAGGTTTAAGATTTTTGCTCTTGAGAGTTTTTTTAACAGTTCCTTTCATAGTATTAATGTCTTTTATAATGAAAAAGGTTCACTTCGAAAAGTCTGAGAATTAGTTATCTCTGCTCGTTTTTCTCAAGTTTTTTTAGAAATATTTATTCTAGATTTATGTTGTGTATCCAACAGATTTTGTTTAGTTGCCATAAGATGTCTGCGATTTCTCCTTCAAATTCTTTTCTTGTTTGTTTTTCTCTTATTGCTTCACAGATTTCACCCACTTCTTCTACTAAGTGTAGAACAACTTCAATGTCTGTTTTTGGCAGGCATTTCTTTCTTTTCATCTGGGCTATTTGTTTTTCTTTTAACTCTTCAAGATTCATCTTACTTTTTGTTACATCTTATTGTTTTATTAATTTTTTTTGGTTCTTACCCAAAAGACTTATAAATAATTACTTATAATTTTTTTTTATTCGTCCAAATAAGTTCTTTTTACTTGTTTTTTCGGATAAAAAATATCAAGAGGTTTGATAAACATGGTTGTAAAAAAAGGCGACAAAATAAAAGTTGAATACACTGGAACACTAGAAGACGGAACTGTTTTTGATTCTACTGAAAAACACGGAAATCCACTTGAATTTGAAGTTGGCGCTGGTCAACTCATAAAGGGTTTTGATGAAGGCGTTGTTGGAATGGCTAAAGATGAGGAAAAAGAGATTTCTATTGAGCCGGAAAATGCTTATGGAGATTATAATCCTGAAATGATAAAACCGATTCCTAAAACTCAAATGCCTCCCGGACAAGAAATAAAACTTGGTATGATTCTTGCTATGGCACTTCCTAATGGTGCTCAGATGCCTGTTAAAGTCACTGCTGTTGATGATACAAACGTGACTCTCGACTTGAATCATCCTTTAGCTGGAAAGAAATTAATCTTTAAGGTTAAAGTTATAGAAATAAATTAAGTTTTTCACTTTATAATAGTAAATAATCGATATATTTAAATATGCTTTTTCTTTTCTTTTTTTTAAAATGATATCAAAACCTTTTTATAGACGTCGAAACCTAAGAAATCTTTTTCTTTATTCTAAACCTGCAGAAAAAATAAAAGATATTGCAACTTGTGTTGGTATTGCAAGTGTGTTTGGATTTAGTATTATTGTGTCAGAATATCTTGATTTTCCTGGGTGGGATAATAAGGTTCAAACAGGACGAACAAAGAACGCGATTTCAACAATAGTAACTGGTCTTGTTGGACAAAAACTCTATGACAAATCAAATATTGATGTTGAAATCAAAAAGAAACTCTTTCCTGATGCTACTGTTAAAGGATATACAAGCAAGGACACTATAAATACACACGTAAACCTGACCTTGACAAAAAGTAATTTTTTGGCTGGAAAAGATTATTTTGGCATGCTTGAAGGACAAGTAAAGAAATCTGAATTCAACTGGAACGTAAAGCAGATAGATTATGATAGTTATGAAATTAAACGTTTCGGACCAAAATTTAATCACCAACTTGACTTAATGGTTGGAGATATTTCTAGTAATGAAGAAACAGGAAAAATAATTGGAAAATATATTCGAAAAGGACCTCATTTTGATTGGAATATTGAAGGAACTTATGATAGACAGGGTAATGTGCAGATAGAAATCGACGGTTCATTAAATTTAGGTATAAATCTTGAAGGAAAAATAACCCAACGATTCTAATTTTTAATGCTTATAAAAAGATTCTTCAAAAAAGTTCTTAAGCAGTTTTTTACTCAATGAACCTATTTGCATTGGTAAGTTGTCAACTGGAAACCAAAGCCACGAAACAACTTTTTGCATGTTAGTAGTTCTGGGTTTTCCATGAAAATCAGTGCATAAAACACCCACTGTTATGCTATGTCCTTTTTCTGATAAGTGATTTGAAATCTGCATAACTTTGAGATTTTTAGCTTGCAAAGTTGTTTTTTCTTTTAACTTTTTATAAGCTGCTTGTTCAAAACTTTCTCCAAAAGAAATGAATCCTTGAGGTACAACCCATTCACCAAGATTATCAAGTCCGCTACTATGTTTGGAGGTTGATTCCGGCTTTTTTCCAAGTAGAATGAAGTTATCCTTAAAAACTATTATTCCAACTTTAACTTTTGCTTGTTCCTTCTTCATTTAAACACAATCAAACGCACAGATTTTTTTCAAACAACAACTTTTGCAAAATGGCTTGTTTTGACACTTATTTTTTGCGTGTTCAACAATTAATGCGTGGTACTCATTGAAGATTTTTGTATCTCTTTTTAAATTTTTATGAAATAAATTTTGTAGTTCAGCATAAGAACTGTTAATGCCAGTAAGACCGAGCCTAGTAAAGATTCTTTTAGTATAAGCATCAATAACGAAGAATGGTTCATTATAAGCGTACAAAAGAATCGAATCAGCAGTTTCAGGTCCAACACCCCAAATTGTTAAAAGTTCATCTCGCAAAGGTGTTCTTCCTTTAAGTTCATTGTAGAACTCTGCAAAAATCTTTAGTTTTTTAGCTTTTTGATTAAAGTAACCCGCAGGTCTAATGGCTTCTTTTAACTTTTCAATTTTAAGCTTTAAAATCTTTTTTTGGTTTATTGCTTTTAACTTTTGAAGGTTTAAAAGAGCTTTTTCAACATTAGGCCAAGAAGTGTTTTGTGTGAGGATTGCTCCAATGCAAATCTCGAGTCGCTCATCATCATTGTGCGGATAAGAATAATTATTAGGGTGATAGCCGTTGATGCTTCCAGTCTTTGTAGGGTTAACACCTTTGCAACTTAGAAGCGGCCACCAACCTTGAGGACTGTATTCAGCATATAAATTCTTGTATGTTTGCAGTATTCTATTTTTCATCTTTCTTTAATCCAAAGAATAGTATTGGCACTATCAGTAAAACCATTGCACTTATTCTAAACCCATTATTGATGTTGAATTTGTCTGATAAAAAACCGAGTATGATTGAAAAAAATCCCATGCCTATAAAACCAAAGAAATTATTTATGGAAATAACTGTTGCTCTTTTACTTGAACCAATTTCTTTATTCAACAAGTGTTCTAAAACTGGCCTTCGTAATCCAAAAAACAACGACACCATCACATAAAAAATTATTGAAACTACATGATTAGTGAATGTAGATATTAAAAGCAGAATAGGTGTTGCCACCGTTGCAATTATAAGGATTCTTTTGTTTCCATACTTTTCTGAAACAGCATTAGCAGAATAATGTCCAATAGAAGAAAGACCGAAAATTATTGCTGAGATATAACCAAAATAAACTATGGGAATATCTTTAAACACAAAATATAATGAGTTTAAGCGGTGATATGACTCACCAATACCCAAAAGAAATAATCCACCTATAATCAGGACTATTAATTGATGATTATTAATTATTATTTTAAAAGAGTTTTTCATATGAATCAGTACATTTTTATGCTCTTCTTTATGATACTCTGGTTCTTTAAGAAAAAATGTTATAATCAAACAGATTGCAATTGGAATCAATGAATACAGAACTGGTAAGGAAAGAGAATGTTTAGCTAGGTGCCCACCAACTATTGAGCCCAGAGATGCGCCGATTGGCCAAAGAGCATACATTGTGCCAATGACTTTTTTGAAATGTTCTTCTTTATTTTCTTCTTTTAAAGAGTCATATATCATTGCACTTTCTGTTCCACTAACAAGACTTCTTCCTAAAGCATTTAGTATTGCAAAAATCAAGAAATTCATCATGTTGCCGCCAATAAAAAGAAAGGTGATTGCAAATAACACCAAGATATTTGCGGCTATAAAAGATTTTTTTCTTCCAAACAAATCTGCTATTGCTCCGCTTGGAACTTCAAAAATTGATATTGCAATAGCTTCAACTGCAAAAACAATTGCTATGTTTGTAACTGTAAAAAGGCTTTTTTCAAGATAAAGAGCGATGATCGGCAGAAAAAACAATAATCCGCCAATAATTTCATACCACATTAATAATGGGATGTTTTGAGATTTAATGTTTAACTTCTTGAAAAAAATCATTTTATAGCTAATTATCAGCCACCAGCTCCTACTTAATCTTTTAATTTTTTCATGTGTTCAAATCTTTCTTTTGCAGCCTTTTCAGCTAAGTCAAACAATCTTTTTGCTTCATCTGGAAACGTGTTTTTTAGACTTGAATATCTTATTTCGTCAAGAATATAACTTTTGAATTCAACCATTGGATCTGGAGAATCCCAGATAAAAGGATTTTTACCTTGCTCTGCGAGTTCAGGATTATATCGGTATAATAACCAGTAACCAGAGTCAACTGCTTTTTTCTGTATTTTTTGACTATTCTTCATATCAATTCCATGAGCAATGCATGGTGAATAAGCAATTATTATTGATGGACCATCATATGCCTCTGCTTCTTTGAAGGCTTTTATTAACTGAGTTTTATTTGCACCAAGGCTTACAGATGCAATATATACATATTCATAGCTCATCATCATAAGTCCAAGATTTTTCTTTTGAAGCTTTTTTCCGGATGCTGCAAACTTTGCAACCGCACCAAGTGGTGTTGCTTTTGAAGCTTGTCCGCCAGTATTTGAATAAACCTCAGTATCTAGGACCAGGATGTTTATGTTTCTTTTTTGTGCAAGGACATGATCGAGTCCTCCAAATCCAATATCGTAAGCCCAACCATCACCACCAACAGCCCATATACTTTTCTTTGTAATATAATCTTTTAATTCTAAAATCTTTTTCATTAACTCTTTTTGTTTTCCTTTGTATTTGTTGACTTCTTTTAATACTAATTCTTTTGTCTTGTCAGCTGCGTTTTTTGTTTCATCAGATGATTCATTCCAGAGTTTCAGATTGTTATTCAATGATTTTTTTATTATCGGATTGATTTTTTCTTTCGTGAGTTCTTTCATGGTATTTTGTAAGTGTTCTCTGTTTGCTTCAACTGCAAGCATCATTCCGTATCCATACTCTGCATTATCTTCGAAAAGTGAATTAGCCCAAGCAGGCCCGCGTCCATCTTTACCTTTTGTGTATGGAATCGTTGGGAAAGTTCCACCATATATTGATGAACAACCAGTTGCGTTTGCAATAATCATTCTATCACCAAATAATTGTGTCAATAACTTGATATAGGGAGTTTCACCACAACCAGCACATGCGCCTGAGAATTCAAACAAACTCTTTTTTAGTTGTGTGCCTTTTATTGTGTCCTCATTCACACCGTCCAAAATATTGTCAGGTAAGGCTTCAAAGAATTCTGCATTTTGGTTTTCACCAAGAACTCTTTCTTCTTCAATAGGATTCATAAGTATCGCTTTATCTTTTACAGGACATGCTTCTACACACAAGTTACATCCTGTGCAGTCTTCTGGGAATACTTGAACCTTGAACTGCAATTTTTTTGTATTATTGGTTTTTGAAAGAACTGTTTTGAATGTTTTTGGTGCTTTTTTTAAATCCTTAGAATTAATCTGTTTAACTCTTATTGCTGCGTGTGGACAGACAAAAGAACACATTCCGCATTGGATGCATTTTTCGGAATACCAATGTGGAACCTCTGTTGAAATACCTCTTTTTTCAAGTCTTGTTGTGCCTGTTGGTATTGCGCCGTCGAGAGGTATTTTAGAAACAGGGATTGTGTCGCCTTTTAAGTGGCTTATTGGTTCTATGACTTCTTTTACAAATTTTGAATCGCTACCTGTGCCTATTATGTGTTGATAATCTACTGATTCTGAAATATTTTTTGGGACTTTAGTTTCTCTTAATGCTTTTTTTGTTTTGTCAACTGCTTTCCAGTTCATCTCAACAATCTTTTTGCCTTTCTTCTCAAAGGTTTTTTTAATAGTATTTTTTATGAGTGTTATTGCTTTATTTTCAGGTAGAACTCCCGATAATATGAAGAAAGCTGTTTGCATAACGGTGTTTATTCGTCCGCCTAATCCTACTTCTTTTGCAATCTTTGTTGCATTAATATTATAAACTCTTACCTTCTTTTTTATGATTGCATCTTGCATATCTTTTGTTAATTTTTTGAATAATTCTTCATCATTCCAAGGGCTGTTTATAAGAAATGTTCCATCTTCAATGATGCCTTCTAGAATATCATATTTTCCGATGAATGAATGGTTGTGAAGTGCTATGAAATTAGCATGTGTTAAAAGATAAGGTGCTTTGATTTTTTTCTTTCCAAACCTCAAGTGTGAAATGGTAATTCCTCCTGATTTCTTTGAGTCATATGAGAAAAATCCTTGTGCATACATATCCGTGTTTTCACCAATTATTTTTATGGAATTCTTGTTAGCGCCAACTGTTCCATCCGAACCTAAACCCCAGAATTTACATCTAATGGTTCCTGCTGGTTCAGGATCTATTTGTTCTTTGACAGGAATTGACAAGTTGGTCACATCATCTTTTATTCCGACAGTAAATCCGTGAAATGCAGCGCTGTCTAGATGATTATATACTGCTTTCACCATTGAGGGTGTGAATTCTTTTGATGAAAGACCATAGCGTCCTCCAATAATTTCTATATCTAATCCTTTAAGTGCACCTACAATATCGAGGTATAATGGTTCGCCTATTGCTCCAGGTTCTTTTGTTCTGTCTAAAACTGCGATTTTTTTTACTGTTGGAGGAATTTTTTTCAAGAAGTCCTTTTCATAAAATGGTCTGTAAAGCTTTACTTTTATTGCGCCGACTTTTTCACCTTTTTTTACTAAGTAATCGGTTGTTTCTTCAATTGTGTCGCATGATGAACCCATTGAAATAATTATTTTTTCAGCTTCTTTATGACCGACGTATTCGAATAGTTCATATTTTCTGCCAGTTTTTATTTTTAAAAGATTCATATATTTTTTAACGATTAATGGTGTTTTTTGGTAGTACTTATTCGTTGTTTCTCGTCCTTGAAAAAATATGTCTGGATTTTCTGCACCAACTTTTGCAACTGGTCGTTCTGGACTTAATGCTATTTTTCTGAAAGCTTCAACGTTTTTTATATCAAGCATTGACTTCATTGTTTTATAATCAACCATCTCAATTTTTTGAATTTCGCTTGAAGTTCGAAAACCATCAAAGAATGCTAAGAATGGTACTCTTGTTTCTAATGTTGATAGATGAGCAACAATTGCTAAGTCTTGCACTTCTTGCGGATTTGATGCAGCAATTATTGCAAATCCTGTGCTTCTTGCAGCCATAATGTCTGAATGATCGCAAAATATTGATAGTGCTTGTGCGGCAATTGACCTTGCGGCTATGTGAAAAACTGTTGGGAGCATTTCTCCTGCAATCTTGAACATGTTCGGAAGCATTAAAAGAAGTCCTTGTGATGCTGTAAATGTTGTTGTCATTGCACCTGCGCTTAGAGCTCCATGAACTGAACCTGCGGCGCCTGCTTCTGATTGCATCTCTGCAACCTTTAAGACGCTTCCAAAGAGATTTTTTTTGTCGTGTGCAGCCCATTCATCAACCATTTCTCCCATTGATGTTGCAGGTGTTATTGGGTATATTGCTGCGACTTCACTAAATGCGTATGCAACATTTGCTGCTGCTGTGTTTCCGTCGATTGTTGAGAATTCTTTTTTCATTATTTGCGACCTCTTTTAAGCTTATGGATAAATCTCTAATTGTTATTGATTGAAAGCGTATTTTAAAAGTTTATTGTTTTTTAGTATGTGACATAAATTAATAGGTAAAATATTATCTCATACTAAGTTGAACAGGACAAACAATTATATTTATGACTTTTGTCCTGTACTATTTGAGAAGAAGAAATTTATTTTTGTATTTTGATTAATGTTAGAAATCGATAGTAATCTACAAGTTTTATGAATCCATATCTATATAGTAATTCTGATTTTTCTTTGTAAACTTTATAATATGGTGTTGTTAGTTTGGACTTTATTTTTATTTTGTCAAATTGTTTTTTGCTTCTTATCTTGATTATCAATTCGCACATCGTTGCAATATCTTCAGTATAGTTGTTTGTTCCATAAGCTCTACTATATCCATATTGTAGTTTATATTCATTATATTCTGACCATTTTATTGGTGCATTTTCATCATCAAATCCTACTTTATTTACTGTTTCTTCATAATCAACTCCTTTTTTGTTTATAATTTTCCATTCTGTTATTAATTTTTCAGGTAGATAATAAGTTCTTGCATGTGCAATTTCGTGTTGTATTGTGGTAATATTATATTCTGAGAATAACCAGATTTCTTTCTTGTAATATCCATACTGACCTATTAAACCGTTAGTGTTGTAATTCTTAGGTGTTCCTGAAAGATAGATTATTGTTTTTATTGATTGTTTTATCTCTTCAGGATAATAATATTTTAGAACTGATTCAAGTTGTATTAAATCCTTATAAGTGTATTGTCCTTTTACTTGAAAATCATATTTTTGTGTGAGTTCTTGTGCCTTTGCTAAGGCGTTTGGGTTAATTATTTTTACTTTGTTCTTTTTGAGATTTGATAGGTAGCTGTAAATTACATCTTCTTTTTGTTCGTCTCTACTATCTGCATAAAAAAGTATGCAGCCCATCAAAGTAGTAAAAATTGGAAACAGAACTATTGACATAAGGCTTACTTTTGAAATTGTAATATTTTGATAAAGAAAACCTGAAGCCAAACCAGGTATTAAACTAAAACTGCCCATTACTAGAGTAAGTGGTATATTCTCTTTTTTGAATATCCTTTCTATCTTTTTTTTTAAATAGTTCTTTTCCAACAGCTTATATGCTCTTATTGTGTCGTCAAAGTTTGTTTCTGGATTCAGTTTTCTTAGGTTATCATATATTACGTGTGCTTCTGTTTTTTCTTTTTGATAGTATTGTATAAATTTTGAATAGTTTTTTCTTTTGAGTGCGTTTGCTTGTTTGGTAAAGAGTTTTTCAAACATATCTAAATTTTTTATTATGTTGTGGAAAAAGATGAATGATTCTTTTATGTTAGGCGTTTGTTTGTATCTTTCTTGAAGCAGAATATTTTCCAATAAAGAAATTATTTTTTTGATTTTCTCTTTGTTGAGTTTTTTTATGATTTCTGTCTCTGGGTTTGTTGAAAATATTGTCCTTATTTGTTCTAGTTGTGGATTGTTTATTTCTCTTTTTAAGATATATTCTTCAGCTATTGTTTTTAATTTTTTTAGTTCTATTATTTGTTCTAAAAGATTGTTTTGCATGATTTCTGTTTGTAGTTCTTCCATAAATTTATTTACTGTCATCATTCCTTTCTGGATGTGTATCTTGTCTATCTCTTTTCTTAGCAGTTCTAATTCTTCTTTCTCGTTTATTATTATACTTGCTTCGTTGTGTATGCTTGACAGTAAATCCTTAATTTTTTGTTTTTGTCTTAACAGGTTTTTTTCTTTGAAGAATTCTTGTTGTGTTGTTAGCGATTCTTGTTGGTGTGTTATTAGTGTTTCTAGTTTGTTTATTTGTTCTTTCGTGTTTTTCTCTGTTTCTTCATTTCTTTTTTTGGCAATTTTATGTCTTAATTTTTTGATGTTTTCTTCCCCTTTTTTGATTAGTGGCCGGATTTTATTTAGATGCAACTCCAACTTTTTTAAGTCTCCTTCATTCCATGTCTTTACAAATTCATTTGTTAGTTTTACTTTTTCTCTACATGCGTCTTCTAGTTTTAGGAAGAGTTCAATTTCTATTGAACTATTTTTATTTGCGAAAAATTTCATTCAATTGGATTTTTGAGAAAACAACTATTTATAATTTATGATTATCTGTTTAAAAGGTCTTTTGCTTGTTCTCTTACTCTGTCTGTGTGCCAGCAGTGATTCCAGTATTGAAATCCTTTGCAACCTGTGCATTTATATTCCCATTCATCAGGGTTTGTGCTTGGCATGATGATGCTTGTTGTGTGAATTTTATTTGGTTCGCTTTTGCTTCTGTAGGTTGCGTAGTACGTTTTCGGGAATGTTCCTTTAAGAATTGCTGATTTAAGCTTTTTCTCATCTAATTCTTTGTATGATTCTTGCAATGCTTGATATACATTTTCAAATTGAGGGTTTTCTTTTAATTGTTCGTTTATTCTTGTAAGGTATTCTATGTTTTGTATTTGTGGATTTTTTTGTATTTGCTCATTTTGTATTGCAAGGTTGTATCTTAGTTTTATTTCCTCTTCTGTATTGCAGTCTATATCTGGTAGTGTTAGCACTCTTGCAACTCTTAAGGGTTTTTGTAATGTTTTTCTTAATGAGAACTTCCCTCTCATCGCATATTCTAATTGGTCTATTTTCCAGTCATTATCTTCGTAGTGCATTGGTAAGAGTGTGAAGTTTTCTGATTCAAAGATAACTGTTGGAACCGCGTATTTTTTTAGCGTTTGGATGTTTGGGATGAATACTGGTTTTTTAGAATCAACATCATATTTTGCTTTTACTTTTTCAAACTCGACAAGTTTTATCTTTTCTTCAAGTCTTTGAGATTCTGGTTGGTAATACGCGACTTGGTTGTTTGTTAGTTTTTTCACTATTTCTCGTTCCATTTCTGAAAGGTTAAAAATGCTGTTTCTGGTTACGTGGTCAATGTGTGCAAGGCTTTTTTTTGCATAAGCGTATTTTTCTCTGTAGTTAACATCATCTTTTGTTTGGTCAACTCTTGTTAGCCTTCTGAAGAAATCTCCTTCGCTGTTTAAGAATTTATATAGTATGTGTGTTGTGTTGATGTCATTGTTTGTTGCTGCTGCAAGTTTTGCGCCAACTTCTTTTATTTTCATCAAATCAGCACTTGTGATGACCAAGTATTTATCGCTTTCTCCTTCTCTTACAAACTCTGGTTTTTTTATTGCGAGTATTTGTCTTTCTGAGTGTATGTTTAATGCTTGATCGAGTGTTGTGTTTTCTTTGAAGTTTGGATTTTCATCTATATCTGAGAATTCGTTTGTTGCGTTTAGTTTTTCTGCAACCCATCTTTTCATGTTTTTTGTTTGTTCTGAGTGTTGCATGCTTGTTTTGAGACTTTCTAATATATAAATGTTTCGCTTTTTTAATCACTCAAAAGTAACAATTAATTTTTTTAAAGTTTTTGAAGCTTTAAAATTAAGGCGAACTTGATTTTTTTAGAAAAACAAGAACTTATTCGAGGAGAATAGCGTTTATTGATCCTTCTTGACTAGGCCTGTTCATAATCTTTGCCTTACCTTTAGAAGTTTCGATAACTGCGCCTTTAGTTATAATATTTCGTCTGACAAAATGCCTATTTGCAGGGCTTTCAAGAACTGTCTTAATTGTTTCAACACTTGATTTTTTAGTTTTAGGATTAAAAACATTCACTTTTTCTGCATGCTGAAGCTTTCTTTTAATATTACCACCAGCACACCTAACACTCTTAGCTTTAGTTTTGCCAATAGTTGTAAGAATTGGTGTGCGACCCATCCTGAATTTTCTTTTTAATCTTTGGACAGTATATCTTCCGCCACTAAGCTTTCTTTTTGATCTGTCTTGTGTTAAAACCATTGTTTACAAGGAAAAGTTGTCTATTTAAAAAACTTTTCATTAAAAAATTATGTTGAAGAACAATTTTTATCGTGTTTAAGAATGCTTTGTAAAGCTTGAAAAGCCCTTGGTGTATCATTTTCTTTTATTATGAAGGTCATTTCTGTAAATGTTGACACTATATCGACAATGTTTATATTATCCCAGTTTAATGCTCTTGTTGTAATATAAAAAAGTCCAACTGTTTCTATAGCTGTTTCAGATAAGTTTATTGTGATGCTGCTTAAATCAGTTATAATTTTTTTAATCGGACTCGTAATCTGCTTGAGTATGTTTTCTTTATGCTTGGAATTGGTTATTATCATCACTTCATAAAATCCTTGTGTAACTGTTAATATATCACCTTTACTAATGTCAATCAAGTCATATATTTTTTTTATTTGTTCCTGTACATTTTTCTCTTTGTAAAGAACTATTTCTATTAGGTTTGATTTAATTGTTAAATCAGATTCACTGTCAAAACGAGTTGTTTCAATAAAAGATGTTTTTAGTTTTTCAGACAGTCTTCTTATAGCCATATTCACAGCTGAAAACTTAACTTTTTTATTTAGTTCTTTTTCAATTAATGGTTTTAAGTCTTCTGCAAGAGCTGCGTGGTTTATTACTCCCCTGTTAAGTGCTTCTTGTAGAAATGGCTTTTGTTCTACAAGTTTTTCCACAATATGAGCTATAGTTACCATTTTTTACAATTTTTTATTTTTTTGTAATTTAATTTACATAAAGTTAAAATAGTATATAAAACTTTCGCTGAAATATTAGCCAAACAGGCTTAAAATGTGGAGTTATGAAAAAATGATGAATGCAAATGTAAATGAATTACTTGAAAATTTCAGGATTAATCTTGAAAGAACAGCCAATGGATGTATGGATAGACGTGAATATGAAGAAGTTGATTTTAAATTAAATCTTCCTTATGATGATGTGCTTGGTTGTGAAATTAGTCTGCGATATTTTGCAGAAGAACTGTGCAGATTGAATCCTCGTTCTGGATCAGATAGCACTAACCCTCCTGATTATCTTAAAGCGATGCTGGAAATTCAGTCCGCAACATCTACTTCAATCAATGATTGGGTTTTACAATACTACGATCCGAAAATGAGTAATATCAATGAACTATGTAAACAATACAAGTTTGCTGTTGAATCCTATGTTTTTGAGATTTGTAATGATGGCACATATTTATTTGATGATCCTGGTCCTCCAATAAGTCCAAAAATAATTGTTCATGCTATTGCTGATTTGAGAGATATTTTGACTGAAAACTTAACATTAGAATCTCTTCCAAATCTCATTGAGAAAGTGAAGACTGTGGACTCTGATTATTTTCCTGAATTACCAGTAATAGTCCATAGTGATGAACGCCATTATTACAAAGGATAATTTTTCCTTTTTTTTCTTTTTTCGTTATATTTATAAATAACACTAATTTCTTTTCTTCAATAACAAGGATGAGTCGGTCATCATAATGACTTACTCAGGCTGGGTAAGATACTGATTCTTATTCATGCGGAGAAATAAAAAATGGCGCGAATGTATTCAAGAAAAAAAGGTAAATCAGGAAGTACAAAACCAGTAAATGCTACAGTTCCTTCATGGGTTAAATACAAATCTAAAGAAGTAGAACTTTTAGTGGTAAAATATTTTAAAGAAGGGAAAACGCCTTCTCAAATAGGCCTTTATTTGCGAGATGTTTATGGAATACCTGATGTTAAAATTATAACAAAAAAATCTATAACTACAATTCTCTCGGAAAAAAAGCTTCTTTCAGAAATACCTGAAGATTTGATGGCTTTGATTAAAAAATTCATACTTATAAAAAAGCATTTGGACGAGAACAAACATGACATGCCTGCAAAGAGGGGTTTGCAACTTACTGAAGCAAAAATCTTTGCTTTGATTAAATATTATAAAAGAGTAAAGATGCTCCCTGCAGATTGGAAGTTTGATCAGAAAAAGGCTAAGCTTTATCTGGAGTAGATAAATTGGATGGGGTACAGGCGTTCAAAGAGCGCGTTACAGAGATTGCAAAAGAGTTCAAAAAAATACCTAAATCGGAAACTATTAGATTGGTTAGTCACTTGGATTGTGATGGTATCTGTGCCTGTTCAATTATAATAAATGCTCTGAACAAAGATAATAGATCTTATTCTATTCTTATTCTTCCGCAATTAAAGGATGAGACTGTTGCAAAGCTTGCAGAAGAGGATTATCAAACATTTGTTTTTACAGATTTAGGTTCTGGAAATCTTCCTTCATTAAACAGATATCTTTCTAATAAGAAGGTTTTTGTTCTTGATCATCACAGGGTTCAAGGGTTGGAGGCTGATTTTATTCAGCATTTAAATCCTCGAGTTTTTAATTTGAAAGAAAATGAGATTTCAGGTTCTGGAGTTGCTTATTTTTTTTCTAAACACTTAACTTCTGATTATAAATCTATGTCTCATATTGCTTTGATAGGTGCTATTGGTGATATACAAGAGAATAATGGTTTTTCTGGTTTGAATTGTGAGATCTTAGATGATGCGATTTCTGAAAAGAAGATTGTTGTAAGAACTGGTTTGAGATTGTTTGGTGTTAATTCAAGACCTATTCATAAGCTTTTGGAGTATGGTAGTGATTTAGAAATTCCTGGTGTTACGGGTTCTGAATCTGGTACAATTCAATTTCTTCATTCTATTGGTATTAATCCAAAGAAAGGTTATGCTTGGAAAAAGTTGACTGACTTGTCTGACTCAGAGTTACAAAAGCTTGTTGCAGGAATTATTATGAGGCGTAGTGATTTAAATAATTCTGAAGATATTTTTTCCAATATTTATTATCTTCCTGATGAAAGCTTATCTGTTCTGAAAAATGCAAAGGAATTCTCCACTCTTCTGAATTCTTGTGGACGGCTTGATAAGGCATCTTTAGGTATTGGTGTTTGTCTTGGTAACCCTGAACTTAAAAGACGTGCTGTAAAAAGTCAATCTAATTATAAGCGAGAAATAGTTACTGCTATGCACTGGTTTTCTAAAAATAAGGATTCTTCTGATGTTATTAGGGGTGATGGTTTTATAATAATGAATGCTAAATATAATGTTTTGCCGACGATTATTGGAACAACTGCTTCTATTCTTGTAAAGTCTGGTGATTTTCCTGATGGTTTTTTGATTCTTTCTCTTGCTAGAAATTCTGATATGACTACTAAGATTTCTTTAAGGATTGCTGGTAGAACTTCAAATGTTGATTTAAAAAAAATACTTTCTGATATAGTTGCAATTTCTGGTGGCGAGGCTGGTGGTCATCAGTATGCAGCAGGTGCAGTTATAGACACTGCTGTCGAGGAAGATTTTATTTTGGCTGCACAAAATATTTTAAAAAATCTCATTCGAAAAAAATAAAAAAAATAATTTACCACTAAATAGTACTAAAAAACGAAACATTTATATACTAAGTAATTCATTATAACTCCTAATGAGTAAAAAAATACTAAAAGTATTGGGGATTATAAGCGTTTTCTTAGGTGGATTAATAGCAGGAGCAGCAATAGGGCCGATGAATTTTGATAAAAACATACCAACATCACAAGTAATTATAGACAAAGCAAATGAAGTTGCAGATTCAATAAATCCATTTTCATTTGATGCGTCGCCTGAAAGAGCATCACCAAGCGATTGGATAAAAGAAGAACAAATAGAAGTTTGGAATGATAGAATCGTAATAGATCTAAAAGGTGCATACTGGGCAGCATTTACAAATACAAACTCAATGGATCCAATAATTGATGAACATGCAAATGCAATAGAGATAGTACCTGAAAATGAAGCACAAATCGAAGTGGGAGACATTGTTTCATATGAATCAGAATACGCTGACGGAACAATTATACACAGAGTAATATACAAAGGACAAGATGAAAAAGGAACATACTTCATAATGAAAGGAGATAATAATCCATCATCAGACCCTGGAAAAATAAGATTCAATCAAATAAAAAGAGTTCTTGTAGCTATAATCTACTAAATAAAATGACCTTTAAAGACTATGTAAAATCTGTTTGGGCAAATAAAGTGACACTGGCAGGTTATGTTGCATTGCCGATAAGTGGTTTTTTATTATACCATGTTATAATAGTAGAAAATACTTTGCTTAAAGAGGCAGGATGCGCATTAGGAGCTTTAAGTTTGTGGATGAGTTGTGTTGGGTCACTTTCAACTAATTTTGCTCTAGGAACTAAAAAAAGTTATCAAAAAGCAAAAAAACTTATTAAGCAGTATGGAAAGTTAACTTCAAATTATGCTGAAAATCTAGAATGGTATTGTGATATACAAGGTACAAAACTTGCAGTAAAGGAAGCAGGTTTAGAAAAAACGGTTGAATTCAATAAACCAAAATATTTTTGATGATTAAAAATGACTTCTAAAAAATCAAAATTTAAAGAAATATTGTTGTTTGGTCTCATATCAATATTGATTATTTGTATAACCTTATTTAGCGCTTTATCTTAAGATATATTAAGACAGATTTTTGTTTTCTAATGTTTTTTCTTTTTCTTTGTTTTATACATTTAATTTTTTTATACGAACAAATAATACAAATATTTATAAAATAATATGCGATAAAGAACTTTATGGAAAAAGAAATCCTTGATTCATACAAACTCGCAGGAAAAATAACAGCTCAAGTCAGAGATTACGGTAAAAGTCTGATAAAAAAAGGTGTAAAAGCACTAGAAGTCTGTAATTTAATAGAAGCAAAAATAAAAGAATTAGGAGGCGTTCCTGCGTTTCCACCACAAATATCAATAAACGAGGTTGCAGCACATTTCTGTCCAGATGAAGAAGACCAAACAGAATTCAAAGAAGGAAATATTGTGAAACTAGATGTTGGTGTACATGTAAATGGTTTTGTGGGTGATAGTGCAGTAACAGTTAATCTGGGAGGAGATGAAGACCTTGTAAGGGCAAGTAGAGATGCTTTAAATGCAGCCCTAAAAATTGCAAGACCAAAGATTACACTTTCAGAAATAGGCAGAACAATTGAAGAAACCATAAAAAGTTACGGATTTAAACCTGTCAGAAATCTTTCAGGTCATGGTCTTGGAAGATTTCAGATTCATACGTTTCCCACAATTCCGAATTTTGATAACAAAGATTTATTCGAATTGGAAGAAAACATGGTTATTGCAATTGAACCATTCGCGACAAACGGTTTAGGACTAATACACGAAAAAGGCATTGCAACAATATTTTCTTTAGTTCAAGAAAGACCCGTTCGAAGCATGATAACAAGACAAATATTACGTGATGTAAAAGCTTTTAACGAATTACCATTCGCTCTAAGATGGCTTACAAAAAAACATGGTCTAGGAAAAACCATGTTTGCAATAAAAGAAATGAAAAATTTAGGGATGATACGAGAATACCCTCCTCTTCCAGAGCAAAGCGGTGGTTTTGTAAGTCAAGCTGAACACTCCCTTATTGTTAAAGACAAACCTATAATTCTTACAAAATCAGAATAATATTAAATTCCTGAACTAAAGAAATCAGTTCTAAAAAAAAGTTCATAACCACAAGTACATTTTTGTGTTAAATAATGTGCGAAACCATCATGTTCATCCCATTGAGAATCCCATTCTTTTTCATTTTTTCGTCCACAACTTGGACAGACTTCTTCTATATGTTTTTCTAGTAATGAATGCATAAGTACCCTCAAAATAAAAGATTTAAAAAGATTATATAAATCTTGTTATTAATTTTTCAGGTGTAAAAAACGAAAGCTTTTTAAATAAATCATTTCATAAATTCGGTTATGGCTGATAATGATGAATATCCGGATGATGAGCTCGAATCAGTCTATAATGGCGAAGGTCGAAAAGAACTCGTTGATGATGATGAAATAAGTCCTGAAGAAGAGGCTTTCATGGTTGGTTATGATGAGGAAGAAGAAAGCAATGAAGAAAAAGATGATGAGTTTTATGAGAAAGCTTTCGAAGAGGCTAAAAAATCCTCTAAATCAAAGAAAAAGAAATAACTTTGATTAAATAATTTTTTGAAATTCTTCAATTAAAATTTTACCAAACGGTTTGAACAACTTTGGATGTTTTAGAATCTCTGTAAGTTCACTTAGTATAATATGTTGTTTGTCACCGTGTTCAAAAAGAAATATTTGCATTAATTTCTTACCATCTTTGGTTTTGAATGTTTTGTAAATATTGTTAAAATCGTTATTGTTTTCAATCATTTCATACGCTTTTCTAAGTATGAGTTCTGTTCTTAGGTATGAATCATGAAAACTTCTTTTATTGTAAAGCTTGAGTGCATTTTTTTCTTGCAACCATAAGTATTTCATAACTGAGTTTGCTGCATCTTTTGAGTATTTTATTGCAGGATAAATGCCTCCGGCAGTAAGCGCGCCTATTTGACCTGCAGAATCGCCTACCAGTAATGCTTTATCACAAACAATTTTTTTCAAAGGACCGTTTATCGGAATCATTCCGCTCTTTGTTTGAACAAGTTTTGCTCTTTTAAAGTCGAAAAGAACAGCTGTTTTTTTTTCAAATTCACAAAGTGCGTGTTGTATGTCAAACTCCTTTGTATGGCCTGCAAGACCAACAAATGTTTCTTTTCCTCTTTTTGTAACCCAACAAAGATATCCTGGTGCAAGTTCTTTATCTACAAAACAGTAGAATTCATCATTTGAAACGCCTTTTGCGTGTTCGTAAACTTTTTCAATTCCAGTCATGAATTTTTTGTTTTTATCGAGTTTGAAATCCTTTGCAACTTTTGAGTGTGCACCATCTGCCCCAACAATGAATTTTGCTCTTATTTTTTCTTCTATCGAGTTTTTTTTAATAATTACTTCTATAACATCACTTGTTTTCTTTCCTGAAATATATTGTGTGTCTGTTTCAATTATTGCACCAAATTCTTTTGCTGATCGAGCTAAATATTTTAAAAAATCTTTTGTATAACTCATAAAAAAAATGTTTTCTTTAGTTTTCCATTCTAAGTATTTCATGTTTGGAAAATATACTTTCATCTTATTCACTGTGTTTGGGAGTAGAGTTCTTGGAATATTCATTTCTTCAACAATATCTTTTATCAGAATACCTGTTGTTCTAATACTTGAACCAATATCTTTATTCTGGTCTATTAACAACACTTTTAATCCAAGAATTGATGCGCATCTTGCAAAGTTTAGTCCTGCAAAACTTCCACCCACAACAATGACATCATAATGTATAACCATTTGTTCTTTTGAGTAAGGTTACTATAAAAAGCTTATTTATCATTATTCAGTAAAGATTTAAATAAGTCTCTTCTTTTCCAATGATTAGTGGAGGGTGATTTTAATGGAAAGAAACACTTTCAATGATTTAATTGGTGACAGAGTTGCTCTCGTCGCCATGACTTTTGGTAAGTATTCTAAGGCTTGTGATTTACCAAAGGCCTGTGATATGCCTAAAAATGCTACTTTAGGAGATTATCTAACTGTTATTCAAACATACACTTTTAAGTACAATGGATTAAAAAATTTGAACTGTACAAAGAAACTTGTAGTGATGATGTTTGTATTGAATTTGTTGATGTTTCTAAAGGCTTTTGGAGACCAAAAAAGTTTTATTCCAGAGTTCGAAAATTCAAAAACAACAAACTTACTAATACAGAAGTTAAAGCTTATCAAGTTGGTGAGTGGGAAAAAATTGTTAATGAACAATATAGCGATGCTTTAAAATCAAAAAAATAAAAAATATTTATTCTTGAGGAATTCTTTTTTCCTCAATTTCTTTTAGTAATTCCTTTATGAAAGGCTCAACTTTTTTCGCGCCTAATACTTTGTTGAAGAATGTTCTTATATTAACTGTTTTCTCTTTTTCTTCTGTTTCACCGACAACAAGTATGTAGTTTGCTTTTGAAAGCTGTGCTTCCCGAATCTTTTTTCCGACAGATTCTGTTCTGTTGTCAACTTCAACCCTTAAACCTGCTTTTTTTATTTGTTCGCCAATAATTTCTGCGTAGCTAGAAAACCTGTCGGCAACAGTTAAAATCTTTACTTGAACAGGGCTTAACCATAGTGGTAGTTTTCCTGCATAGTGTTCAATAACTATTCCGATGAATCTTTCTAGAGAACCACATATTGCTCTGTGTACCATTACTGGTTGGTGTTTTTTCCCGTCTTTTCCTTCATAGGTTAATTCGAATCTTTCAGGCATTGAAAAGTCTACTTGTATTGTTCCACATTGCCAGCTTCGACCCATACAATCTTTTATATGAAAATCTATTTTTGGCCCGTAAAAAGCTCCATCTCCAGGATTTAATTTGTAATCAATCTTTGCTTTCTTCAAAGCGACTCTAAGTGCTTCTTCTGCTTTTTCCCACATTTCATCGCTGCCCATAGCATCTTCTGGTTTAGTGCTTAATTCTATTTGGTATTCTTTGAATCCGAATGTATTGTAAACTGCAATTATTGATTCAATAAGTTTTTTTATTTCATCCGTTAATTGTTTTTCCGTGCAAAACACGTGTGCGTCATCTTGTGTAAAACACCTGACTCTGAAAAGTCCTGCTAAAACTCCTGACATTTCATGTCTGTGAACAAGTCCAAATTCTCCTGCTTTAAGTGGGAGCTCTTTATATGAATGAATGTTGTTTTTGTAAACCAAAAGTCCTCCCGGACAATTCATAGGTTTTACAGCGTGTTCAATACCATCTATTTTTGTGAAGTACATGCTTTCCTTATAATGATCCCAATGACCAGATCTTAACCATAAACTTTTATTTAGAATTATAGGCGTTTTAATTTCTTGATAATTCTCTCTTTTTATAACTCCTTTCATATAATTTAAAACTTCTTCCCAGATGATCAGTCCTTTATTATGCCAAAAAGGAAATCCGGCACCTTCTTCATGAAATGAGAATAAATCTAATTCTTTTCCAATTTTTCGGTGATCTCTTTTGGCTGCTTCTTCTTGTAGCTGAATGTATTTATTGAGCTGTTTTTTATTCGGAAAACTTACACCATATATTCTTTGTAACGATTTATTGTTAACATCTCCTTTCCAGTTACAGCCAGACACTTTTGTTAACTTAAAGGCTTTTATTTTACAGGTATTTGGAACGTGTGGACCTCGACATAAGTCAAAAAAGTTTTCTTGTCTATAGATTGAGATTGTTTGTCCATCTTTTCCAAGTTCTTCTATCATTTCTTTTTTGAATTCGTTGTCCTTGAATAGTTTTAGAGCTTCTTTTTTAGACAACTCCTCTCTTTTTATCTCAAGGTTTTCATCAACTATTTTTTGCATCTCTTGCTCTATTTTTTTCAAGTCATCTTGATTTAATGGCTTTATATCAAAGTCGTAATAAAACCCGCCTTCAATTGCAGGACCAATTGTTGGTTTTGCTTTCGGGTATAATCTTTTAACTGCTTGTGCTAAGATGTGTGCTGATGAATGATGAAAAACTTTTTGCCCTTCATGCGTATCAAAGGTTACAAATTCTATCTTTGCATCTTTAGTTATTGGTTTTTCTAAGTCCTGCAAGTGGTTATTTACACTCACAGCAACTGCTGCTTTTGCAAGTCCTGGTCCTATTCCTTCTGCAATGCTTGATGCTTTTATTCCTTGTTCATACTCTTTTTTTGATTTGTCTGGAAATTGTATTTTGATTTTTTTTAACATTTATTATCACCCATTGTTTGTTCTTAATATATTTTATTTTATAATGTTTTTGTTTTCCCCAAGCTTTTGTTAGATTTTTTAGCTCAGATTAAACTGTTGTTGTAGTGGTAGTTGTGTTTAAGAAGTTTTTTGTTTGTGTTGCGTTTGTTTTTTTCATGCTACCACCTCAACTAGTTTTTATGAATTAAGTTGTGTTAGTTATTATTTAAAGCTTTTTGTTTTTGTGGCGTTGCGTGGAAACTAGCTGGCGTTAGCCAGCTTGGAGAAGTATGAAGTTCGTCTTCTGTTGTGTAGTATTATTCTTGCTGTTACTTGGTTTAATTGGCATAGTGGTCTTCTTTTCATTAGTAGTTTGTTTTTTGTTT
>JAHIUF010000087.1 GCA_018817005.1 Nanobdellota archaeon | reverse complement strand
ATACGGCTCAAAACTAAAAGCCAGAAAATACAAAACACAAAAAATAGAACTATTATGTAAAATCCTAGCATACAATATTGAACGAGCAACAAGAAGTATTATTGAAATGCTCTACTTCGTAAGAGCATTTCTACAGAGCCGCCCATATAGAAAAGTATAAATAATAAGACTTCTAAATTGTTATTTATGGTTGGGAAAAGAGGGTTGTTGCTATTTTTGTTTTTTGTATTGTGTTCTGGGCTCGTTTTTGCCTTAGATTCTGATTGTGTTATTTTTTCTGGAGATGATTGTGTTTATAGTGGAGCTGATTTTTTTGAAGAGACTTTTCAAAGTTTTTGTGATCAAGGTTCAATAGATGATGTTTGTGTTATTAATACTTTTAAAGAAATTTCTTTGAATAAAAATGTTTTTTTTAACATTAATAATTTAGTTTTAGAAGAATCTTCTGAATTAAAAATTAATACTAAAAAATATGCTGTTTTTTTAAATATCTCCAATGATTTAAATATTTCTTCAAGTTCAAAGATACAGATTATTTCAGAAAGAACAGGAAAAATTTGTGTTGATGAGGATAATCTTTATTGTGAAGGTGGTTCTGGTGGATCAGGTCATTCTGATGGTTATAGTGGTGGTAACGGTGGTTCTGGTGGTGCAATAGGTTATTTAGGTGTTGGTGGTTCTGGTGGTAATGGCGGTGGAGGTACAGGTTGTTCTGATCAGTATGGTGGTGATGGTGCAAGTAGACCTACAAGTGCGGGTGGTTTTATAGGAATTAGAAGTGCTAATTTAAATTTATCTGGTGTTATTAATATTTCTGGTATGAATGGATATTCGGATGCAAAGTCGGGCGGTAGAGGTTGGTGTCTTGATGAAGGTTATTGGGGTAGTGGCGGTGGTGCTGGTTCTGGTGGTTCTGGTGCAGGTTTAATCACTATATTTTCAGGCACCCTTTCAGGCACAGGGTCTATTTTAGCGTTTGGTGGTAATGGTTCACAGGGTGCAAGTGGCGGTAATTGTGATGAAGGAGAAGATGGTGGTGGTTCTGGTGGTTCTGGTGGCGGTGGTGCTGAAGGTTTCATAGTTGTTTATAGTCAACACACATCTAATTTTGCAGGGAAAATTATTTCAAAACCAGGAATTGGTGGTGCCCAAAAAGAAGGTTGTTCTAAAGGTGGTCCTGGCTTAAAAGGGTTAGATGGTATTCCACAAACCAGTGGTGGTTTAGTGGGTATAAAAGAAACAAAACTTTTTGGGATTGAGTTTAATTATTTTTTATGTCAAAATGGTATCGATGATGATTTTGATGGTTTTGTTGATATGGCTGATGTTGATTGTTATAATGATTTGCTTGTTTGTCCTGCTAATGTTGGTCCTTTGGGTTCACTTTCTAACTTTGAGTCTTTGTCTTTAAAGAATGCTTCTGCTTTGAACGGTTCTGATGGTTGTTGTGGTGATGATTTGTTTGGTGATTTTGCTTTTGTTGATTTTACTAGTCGTTATTTTTGTCTTGATGATTATGATGCAACTCATAAAACTGTTGTTTATGATGGTTCTGGCTCTTGGCGTTGGTGGGATGCTACGAAGATGGTTGATACTTATAAAATACACACAATAAGATAAGGAAATATTTAAATAATGAAAACAATAAATAAAATAGAAATGCGGAGAGGAAAAAGAGGTTTGCTGTTAGTTTTCTTTATGCTTATAGTTTTAGGTTTGTTTTCTTCAGCACAAGAGATTTGTAACAACGTTGATGATAATGGAAATGTGCTTGTTGATGAGGGTTTAGTTAATTGTCCTTGCTCTCAATCTTGTGCTGGTGAGATTGATTGTTATAGTTTTTCTTATGATAATTGTCCTTTGAGTTTGAATTGTAATCAACAGGATGTTTGTGATAAAATTATTTCTGTAACTGACTTTTGTATTGGTCTTGGACAATTATACGCTGATTTAGGTGATGTCTGTACTAATCCGACTTTTTCTAATGGTTGGTGTGAATGGGTAGATGTTGATTATGATGGTGTTCCTGATGTTGGATCTTATTGTCAGAAAAAGAGCTCCGTAACTTCTACTACTGTTTCTTGTAATAGTATTTATGTGGTTGATGGAAATGGTTGTAACATTGATGGAAGATATAGTGTTTCTGCTTGGAATTGTGCTTACACACAATCTTGTGTTTTAAATCCTAGTTTGAATCCTTTTTCTTGTCAGAGTCTTAGTATAGAGGAATGTTTTAGCAATTTAAATCATGGTTGTTATGGCAATCCTAGTAATCCTTCAAGCATGATAACTGATGAGGTTTGTAATGGTATCGATGATGATTGTAATGGTGTGATTGATGATTTAGATAATTGTCAATGTACTGATGGTGGTTCTCCTTTACCTGAAGAGCTTTGTAATGGTATTGATGATGATTGTAATCTTCAAATAGATGAAGGTAGTGTTTGTTGCCTTGATGCTGATGACGATACTTGTTGTCAGAGTGCTGATGATTGTGTTGTTGTTGGTGATGCTTGTTATCCTCATTCAGATACTTTTTCAGGCGATAGTGGTGATCATCAGCTTTGTTTTGAAAATATTTTTTTGACTTGTGTTTCTGGTTCTAATATTTGCGAACAACATGGTGATTGGATTTGTACGACTCCTAATGGTAATTATTGGGGTTGGTATAACCAACAAAACATAAATGAGATTTGTGATGGTTTTGATAATAATTGTGATGGTGTTATTGATGAGGGTTGTGATATAACTTTTGATGTTATGAATAATTATGCTAAGTGGTATGTTTGTAATGCGACAGGTAATGCTCCTAAGTTTGGTGAGCTTGAATCTTCTAATTATTTGGGGAACTTTGAAAATCTTCCTGACGATAAACTTCTTGAAGGTTTTAATTGGTGTCCTAAATCACCTGTTGATTATGATAAATACTTTTTTTCACCCAACATAAATACTTGTAAACTTGGTGCTGATAAAGTTAACACTTATTCTTCTGAAAATTTTACTGGTTGTTGTAAGACAGATAAACCGATTCCATCATCTCAGGATGAACCTGATCCTAACTTTAATTATGATTCTTTATTTCAATATCGTGATGATCTTGGTGAAAGTCCAACTAATGTTTGTCCTGTTTGTTATGATACATCTGGTGTTATTATAAATCAAATTAATCCCGACTCAAATTTTAGAACTGGTTACAATGATCATCCTGTTGATGGTTTTTCGTTTGAAGGTGATTATTCAGGAAACCCTTTTAAGAAATGTACTCAAAATAATGGTTTTTTATGTACTGCATCCGGAAGCTTTTGTATTAATGATTACAGATTGATATCATCCAATGACACTTCGGGAGTTTGTTGTTATAATGAATCAGAATTATATGATGATATAAATAAAATCTGCGGTGTTTCTTCAGGTGATACTGATTTGACTTGTTCTCAACAACATGGTCAAAGAGTACACAATCCTGCTAATAATTGGGGTATTGATTGTGATTCAATAATATTTTCTTCTGATTCTAATAATGATTTTATTTGTTGCAGAGAAGGTTATAGAGAGTGGAATCCTTTAGAGTTACAGTCTTTTAAACCTGGAACTAGTTTTATTTGTTATAAGGAATTTGGAAATAGTGTGTTTGGAGAGTGTTGTTGGGGTTCTGGTTGTAGTAATTTTCAATCTGTTCTTTCAACTAATACTGTTGATGAGTCTAAAATTTTCACGACAGGTTCTCAAATTCATAGGATTTTTACATTTGATTCAGATTATACAGGTGATGATCTTAACACAAATTTCATAACCAATATGCTTAGGGAATATAATTCTGCAAAACTAGTCATACTTTATTTAGCAAAGACTCAATGGTCAGAATTTGATACTTTAGAATTTGATATTGGTTATAAAGGACTTGGTGTTCCTGGAAATTTATCTTTATTAGATTCTAGCGATGTAGAACTTTGTTCTTTTGTTATTTCTAAAAACATTAACCACAACCCAGTTTTTGATATTCAATTGACAGCAAATACTTGGTTTCACATAGTTTTGGATTTATCTGGTTGCTCTGATTTATCAGATGTAAGTTCGATTGAAATAAAAAGTTCTGTTCAGTCAAACTTTTTTGTTGATAATTTTGTTTTAAGAAAGGATTCAAATCCTGAACTCGCGACAAGATATTGTGCTGGGCCTTTTGAAGAGTGGATTGATTCTTTAAATCCACCTCTTAATACTGATTTTTCAGATTTTAGTAATTATGCTCCTTACATGTTTACTTGTGATGCTCAGCTTAGCTTTTCATGGACTGGAACCAAGTGTTGTGGCAGTAACACCAAAAAAGATAATTATGGTGAATTTTATTCAGATGTTGATGCTGGATGTTTTAATGGATTGAAGGTTCAGCATAACGAAACGGTAAGCGAAATTTTGACTCAACCACAGTCTGATTACAATGCAATTTTATATTTTAATGATAAATTCCTTTCTTGCGATAAAGACTTTTTTAGTTTAAACCTTTCTTTTGATGGTAATACAAAAGAAAGTGCTTTAATTCCTGATGAACAAATTGTTAATAAGTTTAATGTTTCAGGTTCTTGGTTTTGTTCTGTCAATGGCGCTTGGAGTCCAATTTTTAGTGATGATAACACTATTGCTTCAGGCACAGGAGTTCATACTTCTGATAACAAGGCAGTTCTTTTCAATGATTCTGTCTTTTGGTCTTGTGATAAATATTTTGGAAATAATAGTTACAGATTAAATCTGCCTCTTTTTGATGGTAATCACATTTCTGATATTTTTGGATTTAGAGGTTCTTGGTTTTGTAATTTAAATCAAGAATGGTTCCATGTTTTTGAAGATGGAAAAACACTTGCTAATGGTACTGGTGTTTTTGATGAGAATACTACTGCTGTTCTTTTTAAAGATAAAAAGTTTTGGTCTTGTGATAAAAATTTAAGTACAAACTCTGTAAGTGGCAATAATGTTTTACCTTTAGGACAATACTTGGATTTGTTATCAATCAATAGCTCTATGTTTTGTCATTTGAATCACTCTTGGGTTCCGCTTTTTGCTGATGATGTTACATTGTATAATGGAACTAATTCAACTGATGAATCTTATAAATCAATCTTATTTTACGATGACACTTTTTGGTCTTGTAATTCTGATTTTGGAAATAATACTGTAAGTAAAAATAACATATTTTCTGAGGATAAAACTTCGTCTCATTTTTCTGTTAAGGGTTCTTGGTATTGTGACCCAGATAATACTTGGCATAAAGTGTCAGAGTTTTCACCAATAAAAATTGCGGCAGCAAAATTATTAGATGTTGCTTCTAATTATGATAATTATACGCTTCATTGTGGTTTAAATGACTTTGTTTTAAACGAACCAATTGATGGTGTTAATGCTCCTGAAATGTTTTGTGTGCTAAGTGCAAATAATAAAACATGGATTTCAACTGTGCTTAAAGATAATGACATAAACTTATTTCTCAATAGTTTAAAAGCATTCCCTCCTTTAAAAGATGGTGATGTTCTTTCTTGTAATGATGCAACCAGTAACGCTCCATCTGCAAATGAGTTTTTTATTCAGTGTGAAAATACAGGGAAGTATCTAAACGCTTCATTTAACGATGGTTTTAACATAGTTTTGTTTTCTTTTAACAGATACGATTTAGGTTTTTTGGCTTCGATGTGGGAATCTATCAAAGATTTCTTTAGAAATATATTTGAAGGGAATACTTTTGTTTCAAGCCCTATACCTTCAAGTGTTGAGGTTGCTAATTTTGATAAACTCTATTTAACAAAGAAAGGTGACTTAGAGATTAAGGCTGTTGCAGAAGATAACACTTTGGTTGTTGATTATTATAACTTCACATCTTCTGTTGAATTTTTAGAGAGTTTCACTAACAAATTACTCGTTTTACAACCAGATTTATTTTTGGAAAATATTACTTATGAAGTTGGTTATTATCAGCAAAGAATTTCAATACAAGGAGATATAGATTCTTTTAACTGGAATTATTTAACTTCAAATATTCGACTTGAAGACGTTTCTGGTCTTATGATTTGTGAAGGTAACAATTGTAATTGCGAATCGGTTGGAAATGCTGGTTTTATGCAAGATGATATTTGTTGTATTGGTGCTGGAACTCAAAATACTTACCCATCAGGTCCTTGTCAAAGAGATTCTCAATGTCCACCAGGATTTTCTTGTTCTTCTGAGTGTAAATGTGCTTCTTCAGTATCATAATATTTATATATCTCTTTTTCTAAAAAATATTTATGAGACAATCAAAATTTGCCGGATCTTTTTATTCTGCAGCACCAACAGTTCTCGAAGAGCAAATAAAGGAATGCTTCTTGGATGAGAATGGTCCGGGAGATTTACCCGCTTCAAGTTTTAAACAACCTTTAAAAGCAGTGATTGTTCCTCATGCAAGTTTTCAATTTTCCGGTCCTTGCGCTGCTTGGTCTTATAAAGCAGTTGCTGAAGCAGAGTTTCCAGATCTATTTATACTTATTGGTCCAAGTCATGCTTATCCCATTTCAGGATTCACTATAGAACCTTTTGAAACTCCTTTTGGAATTGTAAGGGTTGATCAAAACTTTGCGAGAATTCTTGGTGAAAAGGGAAATCTTAAACAAAACTCAATAATTCATCAAGATGAACATTGCTTAGAGGTTCAACTTCCTTTCTTGCAGTTTTTATTTAAAAAGAATCTTGAAAAAATAAAGATTCTTCCAATTCTTTTAAGTCAAGATGCAGACCTTCAAAAAATAGTTTTAGATATAAAAGAAACTTTGGTTGAAACAGGAAAAAAAGCAATGTTCATTATTAGTTCTGACTTTACACATTATGGTAGAAGATTTCATTACGTTCCTTTTTGTACAGAAATAAAAAAAAATATTTACAAACTTGATGAAGAAGCAATAAACTTTATCAAGAAAATGGATTTTTTAGGTTTTGAAAAGTTTATACATAAAAATATTGCGACGATTTGTGGTGCAACACCAATTTCTTTTATATTAAGATTTTTAGGTTTTGCAAAAGTAGATCTCGAACAATATTATACTTCAGGGGATTTGACAAATGATTATAAGAATTCAGTGAGTTATGCAAGTATCTTATTTAGATAGATTTTTTTATTTTCTTTTACTTTTTTTTTCTGTTTTATTCTTTTCTTTTTTCAAATGAGTATCAATTATTTTAATCATATCTTCACGATTCTTAGTTTTAATTTTTCGAGCAAGAGTTTTTTCTTTTAAAATATTTTTTAACCAAATAAATATTTCATTTTGGTTATTGCTTACGTATTCTGAAAATTCTTCATCATCAATCTTTTTTAGTAGAGTGAGTACTTCTTCTTTGTTTTTTATAATATGTTTTCCGAGTTTTAAATAATTGTCTTCAGGAATATAAATTAAACCTTGTCTTTTTATGTGGGGCATTTTATTAAGATAGCTTATTTTAGATATTTTTTGAAATAAAAAGATTAAGATAAATAATATAAATATTCCTAGTGTTAAGAAAAGAAGTGGTTTTATCACAAATTTTATCCCTATGTTAAAGACTAAAACTTTTTTTAGAATTTCAGAAGAAATAACATATGGGTTGAATTTTGTTAAATTTCTAATGAAATCAGACATTGTTTCTAAGGGTAAAATAAGATTTGATAAAAGCAAGAAAACACTACCAACCGCAATTGAAAGCATGGTTGTTGCTTCTTGAGTTGAAGACAAGTATCCTATAACCATACCAATTAAAATAAACAAACTCATTGAGATGAAAAGTATTAGACTTGTAAGGCCGAAGTTCGCTAACAAGTCTGACTTAATAAAGAAATATGCCAATATTAAAATTATAATTATTTGTACAATTAATAATATTAGACTGGTAATATATGTTGAAATTACAAACAATGAATCTTTTGTGGGTGTTGTGAATGTTCTAAATGAAGATTTTGATTTTTTCTCCATGATAACAAGGGTGCTTGAAAGCATTATTCCAATAAACATGATAACTAATATTAGCAATGCCGGGAACATAAAATTTAGTTGTGTGGACTCTGCAATAACTGGTTCAATCGATGTTGTTATAGGGCTTACAATACTTTCTGCTGATTTAACTTCAATACTTTCAATGCCTGAGTTTATACTTTCAAGCGATGCTTTAACTTTATTTGTATCTTCTTTTAATATATCTAAAGAATCTTTAGTATTTTCAAGACTTGACTTAATATTTTTATTGGCTTTTTGAGCTTTTTCTAATTTTGTTTTTATATCATTAATTTTATTACTAGCATTACTAATTAAAATTTCTATATCTTTTATCGTTTCAGAGGTTTCATTAAATGTAGTGTTTATTGCTTGTTCAATATCATCCAAATCTCCAAGAAAACCAGCATTGGATGAGTTTCCTTGATCTTCAGAAAACTCTCTCCCTTCACTTATAGCATCCTCACCACTATCTTTTAAATCTTCAACTAAGGGCTCTATATTTGAAAACTTACTTTTTATACTTTTAATATTTGTTTCTTCCATTTTTAAATCAATAGAATCCATGTTTTCTTGAATTGAAATAATTTCGGAAACAATATTGTTTGTTGCAGATTTTAAGTTTATTAAAGCCAAAATATCTGCATCGACTTCTTCATTCGTATTTGTAAGTATGTTTAATAACTTATTCGTCATTTCAAAACTCAGTTCAGAAGATCGGATGTCAATCTGTGATGAAACAGTTTCAATAATTTGATAAACCAAGTTTGTTCTCGAATAATCAACATAAAACTTTAACTCATTTGTTTTACTTTCTGCTATTTCAAAATCTTCAGGAAAAACAATACATGTATGAATAATTGATTTTTTTATGGCATCAATGCAACCCTCTTTTGAATCGAATTGCTGTATTAAATAGTTATTATTTTTTAGTTCGCCGATAAATGAATTTGCAAGTTCATTATAGTTTGTTGCATAAACACCAATTGATAATTCGTACGTGCTTGGTTTGTTCAACGCAAAACCAACTAAAAGAATTATTATTAAAGGTCCAAATAGAACTATTGCGCCAGAGCCTTTTGCTCTAAAAAGCATTTTGAAATTTTTACTTATTATTTTAAGGAGTTTCATGTTCTTTTTTTTCTTTTTTCTCTTCTTTTTCTTCCGATATACTAATAAAAACTTCATCCAATGAAGGTTTTCCAACTTTTAAGTCAGTTATTTCTTCTTTTAATTTTGCGAGAATAGGAAATAACTCCTGAAAAGTTTTTTGAGGCTTATTTGATCTTATAATTAGTTCAGAACCTTTTCTTTCACAATCTATTAATTTCTTTTTCTTTAATTGATTAATTATTTTTTCATAATTTCCAGGATAACTTTCAAGATGTATTTCTTGGATTTTTGCATACTTGTTTTTTATTGCTTCAGGACTTGCAACATCAATTATTTTTCCTTTTTTAAGAATAGCAATTCTTGAGCACAAATTTTCAAGTTCGTTCAAATGATGACTCGCAATAATGATTGTTGTTCCTTTCTTGTTGATTTTTTTAACAAGATTCCAAATATGCTCTCGTAAAACAGGATCCAAATCCGCTGTAGGTTCATCAAGTAAAAGTACTTTTGGGTCGTGTATTAATGCACAAGCAATATCTAACCGACGTTCCATTCCCCCAGACAAGTTTTTGGCAAGCAAATCTTCTGAATTCTTTAAATCCATAAGATTCAGAAGTGTTTCAACATTTGTTTTAAGCGCATCTTTTGAAAGGTTATAAAGTGATCCAAAAAACTCAAGGTTTTCTCTTACTTTGAGATTTTCATAAAAAGAAGGTACTTGGGCTGCAAAGCCGTACATTTTTTTGACAATTTCTTGTTTCTTGAAAACAGATCTAAAAGTCATAGCTTTTTCAAAATCTAACAAGTGTTCAAATCGAAACAATACATCTCCTTGTTCAGGTCTGACAAAACCAATCATTATGCTTAGAAGAGTTGTTTTTCCTGAACCGCTTGCTCCAATTAGTCCAAAAATCTCTCCTTTTCTTATGTCAAAATTTAAACCTTTAAGAATTGTTTTTTCACCGAATTTTTTCACAACATTTTGAATTTTTAATATGGGATCAGTCACTGCGAAAACCTCTTTTTAGCCTCATTTCTATTTTAAACACTTGAAGTTTTTAAATTTATCCATAAAAGTTATTTTTTTTTTAAAAATCATAAATTGGTTTAATTCATTAAAACATGTTTGATAAGAAATAATCCTTTTTCTCAGTTAACTTTAAAAACACATCTTTTCTTCCCTTATGGTAGGACGGTGCTTAACTGTAGGTACATTTTTGTGCTTAGGAAAGTCCACCCACTATTAATGGTTACTTTTGAAAGAAAGGCTCTGAAAAGAGCGGCAACCACTCAGAAACGAGACCACCTGTTGAATGGAATGATGCTTGGAGAATTAAGCGGCGACGCTTGAGAGATAACCCGCTGACGTCTCTTCAGGAACGGATGAAACGGTGAGCCCTAACTTGTGCAAGCCAAAATGGCGCTAAGTAGAATGTTAAGACGGGCTGTTCATGAATGATTCGTGAAGCTTGACAGAAGGTGGCTTATAGCCGCCCTACAAAACTTTTATAAAACAATAAATAATCACTTAATAAAATGGGACGAAAAGATAAAATTAATATGCCTGCATCAACAGCAGGAATTACAAGATATTTTGATGACTACAAATCAAGATTTGAATTCAAACCTCAACACATAATAATTCTTGTAATAGTGGTTATTTTAATTGAAGTTTTCTTACACGTTAAAGGGGGGTTTTTTTAAGTATGATTCCTGGAATGAATATGAATTCTCGCCAGATGAGAATGGCTATGAAAAAAATGGGTCTGCAACAACAAGAAATAGATGCAAAAGAAGTTATAATCAGACTTGAAGACAGGGAAATAGTGCTTGTGAATCCTCAAGTAACAAAAGTTAATATGATGGGTCAGGAGACTTATCAAATAACTGGTGAAGAGTACGAAAGAAGTATTGATTCAACACCAGAAATTTCAGATGAAGATATTCAAACAGTTGTAAATCAAACTAATTGTTCAGAAGAAGAAGCAAAAAAAGCGATTATTGAAGTGAAAGGCGATCTTGCAGAAGCGATTATGAATTTACAAAAATAAATTCTTGTCGATAAGTTTAAATAGTTTCCTTGACTATTAGTGCTTATATGGAAGAGTTTCAAGAGGCACGAGAAAAAGCCAAGAAAAACATAATGATTGCAGATCACATGCTTATAATGACTTATCCTCTTATTAAAGATCCAAAACTTCTCTTGGCAGTCATTGAGAATATTAGCTCAGCCTTAAACAATGCAATGACTTCAGTGCTACTCTATGAGCGTTTGTTTAAAAGAGTGCCTGTTTTTCAAGATACCTTTGATTCGAAATTTAATGTTTTTAGACAACGAATAGTTGATCGTTATCAAATAAATAAAGAATATTTAAAATTAATTCAGGAAGTAAGAGAAATTATTAGTCAGCACAAAAAAAGTCCTGTGGAATTTGCAAGAAAAGATAAATTTGTTATTTGTTCTGAAAATTATAGGATAAAAACACTTGGTGTTCCTGAAATGAAAACATACATAGCAAAAACAAAGATGTTTATAGAAGATATAGTGAGGATTGTGAGCAAAAATGATGGAATCTTTAAATGATGCAAAAGAAGAACTAAAAAGAGTTGACCATTTAATTTATGTGAGTTTAAAATATACTAGAACAGTTGATGTTTTACTAAACATAATAAACCGAATGATTGACTTTTATGATTTTGTGATGGAAGCAATACTTAGATATGCTGTGGAAAAAGAAAAAGTGGAAAACATACCTTCTGCGCCAAGAGAAAGAGGGGATTTAATCAAAGAAATATTTGAAGATGAAGTGATACGTGATAATATTAACCTATATTTTTTACTTAGAAAACTTCACAAGTCCAATCCTGAAAAAGAACAAGAATATCGAAGACATGTTACTATGACAAGTTACATTGAAAATAAAAAAGTAATTGTGAATATAGATATTATTTCAGAATATTATGCGATTCAAAAAGAATTTTTAGTTTATATTTCAAGCATGATTATATCGGATATTGAGTCAACTTAAAAAATGGCAAGATTTATTTGTGTAAGCTCTGGAAAAGGAGGTGTTGGAAAAACTACAACAGCCATAAATCTAGCTTTATCAATGCATAATTTAGGAAAAGATATCTTGCTCGTTGATGGAAATTTAACAACACCAAACATACACCTTCATCTTGGTAAAAAAAATCTTGAAAAATCTTTCTATGATGTTATAAAAGGAAAAATTCATTTTTCTGAAGCAATACATCAACATGAATCAGGACTAAAAATCTTGCCGACAACAGTAACTATTGATGATTTAAAAAACTTGAACTTTGATGCATTTCGAGAATCTATTATTAACCTTCAAAACTATTCAGATATAGTTATGCTAGACTCGGCTGCAAGTCTTGGAGAAGAAGCTATTTCTGCAATAGAAGCAGCTCATGAAATACTAATTGTTACAAACCCTGAAATTTCTGCAGTTGAAGAGGCAAGAAAAACAATTAAAATAGCAGAAGAACTAAATAAAACAATTTTAGGGGTCGTCATAAATAAGAAACAATATAAAAATCATGAACTAAGTGAAAAAGAAATTGCATTTATACTTAACAGACCAATAATTGCAACAATACCTTTTGATAAAATGATTGCTGTAGCGCAGAAAAAAAATCATCCAGTTGTTCATTCATATCCTAAATCATCTGCGTCTATACAATTTAGAAAACTTGCAGAGAAAATATCCTGAAATTAAACACAAACTATTGTTTTGGTGATAAAATGAAAATAAATATACAAGAAAAAACTGTTGAGAATATTCCTTGTGATATTTTAAGTATTTTTGTTTTTGAAGAGGACTTTGAGTTAAATTTAGTAACAAACACAAAAATTCAAGGCGAAATTAACAATTTTATTTCTTCTAAAAATTTAAAGCCTTTTGATGTAAAAGTAATAAACACTCTTGGTTTTTTACCTTCAAAAAACATTTTATTGGTTAATCTTGGAAAAAGATGTGTTTGCAATAATGATTCTTTTCGAAAGGCATCGTCTGTTTGTGCTAAAACAGCCAGAAGCTTATATTGTGAAAAACTAGCATTTTTAATTCATAAAAAATTTTTCGAAAAGAATGTTTTTGTTGAAGTCACAAAAGCAATTGTTGAAGGTGTAATATTAGGCTTGTATGCATTTGATAATTACAAATCTGCCGATAAAAAATTAAAAGTTAAAGAATTAATACTTGTCGTTAAATCAAAGCAAGAGCTATTAGAAATTAGTCAGTCCGTGAAGAAAGCAGAAAAAATATCTTTGGTTGTTAATTATGTTCGTGAATTAGTTAATTTTCCTTCACAAAAAGTAACTCCGACTTATCTTTCAAATGAAGCAAAAAGACTTTTAATAAATAAGAAAATAAAAATTACAGTTCTTGAAAAAAAAGAGTTAATAAAACAAGGATTGAACTGTTTAATCGGTGTGAGCCAAGGAGGTTTTGAAGAGCCAAAATTAGTAATTATTGAATATAATAATTCTTCAAAAAAACCCATTGCTTTTGTTGGTAAAGGAATAACCTTTGACAGCGGTGGATTAAACATCAAACCATATCTAGACATGATGGACATGAAATCAGATATGGCTGGAGCAGCAACAGTTTTAGGCATATTAAAGTTAGCTTCTGAATTAAATATGAAAACAAAAATTATTGGAGTTTTAGCTTTAGCAGAGAACATGCCTGGTTCTAATGCTCAAAAACAAGGAGATATAGTAACTGCATATAATAAAAAAACAGTAGAAATAATACATACAGATGCAGAAGGAAGACTTGTTCTTGCAGATGCGTTATCTTATGTTGAGAAAAATTTTAAACCAAAAGAAATTATTGATCTTGCAACATTAACAAGCGGGTGTATTGTAACATTTGGATATTCAGCTGCGGGATTATTGGGAAATAATAATAATCTTCTTGAAAAGATAAAGATATCCGCAAGTAATACTTTTGAGCGTGTTTGGGAGTTACCTTTATGGGATGATTATAAAGATAGAATAAAAAGTGATGTTGCAGATGTTAGAAATCTTGGAAAAGGTAAAGGTTCGGAAGCAAGCACAATTATTGCAGGTGCATTTTTAGAAGAGTTTGTAGAAAAAACCCCTTGGGCACATTTAGATATTGCAGGAACAGCTTGGTTTGTAGAAGAAGAGTTTTTCAATCCAAAGGGAGCGACTGGATTCGGAGTAAGACTTTTTTTAGATTTTCTTGAAAAAAACTAGTCTTTCTTAACCTTTATAAATAAAAGAAGTTTTTTTATAATTATGAGATATAAACTTTTAGAAGATATCGCAACAGCAGACATAGCTTTTGAAACTAAGGGTAAAACTTATGAACAATTATTCGAGAATGCTTGTTTTGCAACAGCCGATTCTATTGCTGATACAAAAACTATTAAACTAGTTATAAAAAAAAATATTGTTTTAGAATCAGATGATTTAGAGTATTTGCTTTATGATTTACTATCTGAAATAGTTTTTCTTAAGGATGTTGATGGACTTGTTTTCTTTGATTTCAAAATAAAAATTGAAAAAAAGAAAAATAAATATTTTTTAAAGGCCAAATTTTTAGGACAAAAAATTGTTGATAGTATCAAATTAAGAGCAGATATAAAAGCAGTTACGATGCATTTATTTAAAATAAAAAAAACAAAGAATGGCTATAAAGTTACAGTCATACTTGATGTTTGAGGTGTGAAATATGAATTTTAATGAATTAAAAAAAATATCTGATGCAGTTTGGGAACTTCCAACATCTTTTAAGAAAGGCATGAGGGTTCCTGCAAGAATTTATGCTACTGAGAAACTAATAAAATCAATGGATGAAGGTGTTTTTTCTCAGATTTCAAATGTTGCTTGTCTTCCCGGAATACAAAATCATGCTTTTTGTATGCCTGATGGTCATTGGGGATATGGTTTTCCTATTGGTGGTGTTGCAGCATTTGATCTTGACTCAGGAGTCATAAGCCCCGGAGGAATCGGATTTGATATAAATTGTGGTATGAGACTTATGACAACAAATCTCTCTGTTGATGAAGTAAGACCTAAATTAAAAGAACTAATAAATCTTTTATTTGGAAATGTTCCAACAGGTGTTGGTTGTAAAAGCTCTTTGAGAATAAATCTTTCTCAATTTAAAGATATAATGACTAATGGCGCTAAGTGGTGTTTGGAAAATGGTTACGCAACAAAAGATGATATAAAAAATATTGAAGATGAGGGATGTATAAAAGGAGCAGATCCTTCGACTGTAAGTGAAAAAGCCACTTCTAGAGGCATAAGGCAAATGGGAACTCTTGGGAGTGGAAATCATTATTTGGAAATTCAAACAGTTTCCAACGAAGATATTTTTGATTTAAAAATCGCGAAAAAATTTGGAATAGTTGGAAATAATCAAATAGCAATAATGGTTCATTGTGGAAGCAGGGGTTTTGGTCATCAAATAGGAACCGATTATCTTATGAGATTTAATAAAAAAATGAAAGACTATGGTATGAGTGTTCCTGATAGGGAACTTGCTTGTGCACCCATTAAAAGTAGAGAAGGAAGTGACTATTACAAAGCTATGGCTTGTGCTGCAAATACTGCTTTTGTGAATAGACAAATGATTTTACATAGCATTAGAGAAACATTTTCAAAAGTATTCAACAAAGATCCAGAAGATATGGAATTAAAACTAGTATATGATGTTGCACACAACATTGCAAAATTTGAAAAACACATTGTTTCAGGTGTTAAAAAAGAGGTTCTTGTACATAGAAAAGGCTCAACAAGGGCATTTGGTCCTGGTCAGAAAGAATTACCCTTTAAATATCAAGAAACAGGTCAACCAGTAATTTTAGGTGGGAGTATGGAAACAGGTTCACATTTATTGGTTGGAACAGAAACTGCAATGAAAGAGACTTTTGGAAGTACAGCTCATGGTTCTGGAAGGACAATGTCTCGATCTAAGGCAAAACATCTAATTCGAGGTGAAGATCTTCAAAAAGAGATGGAAAAGAAAGGAATTTATGTGAAGTCTGCGTCAATGTCAAGTCTTGCTGAAGAGGCAGGAATAGCTTATAAAAATATTTCTGATGTTGTGGAAGCATTAGTTGTTTCAAGGATATCAAAAAGCATTGCTGCATTCAAGCCAATTGGAAACATAAAAGGATGATTTATTTATTTTATTCTTTTGTTTTAGATAATTTATTTAAACAAAATAAAATTACGGAATTTTAAAATGACAGAAATTTGGAATTTAGAGGATATTCTTGGTGGCAAAAAGCCTGATGAAATAATAGAAGACATTAAAGAAAAAGTTGAGATTTTCAAGTCATATAGAAAAAAACTAACTCCTTATCTTTCTCCAAATATTTTGAAAGAAATAGTTGTTTTAGGAGAATATATTGATAGATGGTCTGACAGAGTTGATGCATATTACTATATGAAATTTTGTGAAAATACAAAAGATTCTAATGCTCTTGCTAAAATGACTTATCTAAGCCAGCTTTTTTCAGAATTAGAAAATGAAACTATGTTTTTTTCTTTGTGGTTTATGAAGCTAAGTAAAAAAGATGCAAAAAAATATTTTAATTCAGAAACACTTTCTGAATATAAATACTATCTACAAGAAATAAGAAAGTTGAAAAAACACACGATGTCAGAAAAAATAGAAAAAATTCTTTCAATAAAATCAGTAACTGGTGGTGGTGCTTTTTCATCTATTTATGATTCCATAGTTAGCTCTTTTGAATTTAGTATAAACGGTGAAAAAGACATAACTCAAGATGATCTTTTAAAATATGTTCATTCAGAAAAATCAGCTTTAAGAAAAAAGGCATATGAACTGTTGCTTTCTAAATTCAAAGAGAACAGCACTGTTTTAAATGAGATTTATAAGAACATTGTTCTTAATTGGGATAATGAATCTTTAAAAATTAGAGGTTACAAAAAACCTATTTCTGTTCGAAATGTGGGTAATGATATTCCTGATACAGTTGTAGAAACACTTTTAAAAGTTGTAAGAAAAAACTCAGAAATATTTTCTGAATATTTCAAATTTAAACACGATTTAAATAAAAAATTAGGCGCGAAATATGATTTTTCAAGATATCATTTATACGCGCCTTTAAATATTAAATCAAAGAAAAAATATGATTTTAATTCTAGTTTAAAATTAGTTTTGGACACTTATAAAAAGTTTGACAGTCGGTTTTATGAAGCAGCAAAGAAGATTGTTGATGAAAAGCACATTCATTCTCATCCTAAAACCTGCAAAAAAGGCGGGGCTTTTTGTTTTGGTGTTGATAACAAATTAACTCCTTATATTTTTTTAAATCATACAGATCAAGTAAGAGGCCTTTTTACTATGATGCATGAATTTGGTCATGGTATACATGATGTTTTTGCACAAAAACAAGTTAATCTATTATGTAATATACCTCTTCCTATTGCAGAAACAGCGTCTATTTTTGGTGAGATGATTCTTTCTTCAAGACTTCTTTTGGATTCTAAAGATAATGACGAGAAATCCGAGATATTAGTTGATCTTTTAGATAACCAATTCGCTTCAATTACTAGGCAAAGTTATTTTGTTTTGTTCGAAAAATTTGCTCATGAAAAAATCGCTGGCGGGGCAACAAAAGAAAAATTGGATGAAGAATATAAACTACTTTTAAAAGAACAATTTGGTAATATGAAAATGCCTGATATTTTTAAACATGAATGGAATTATGTTCCTCACATTCATAATTCACCTTTTTATTGTTATGCCTATTCTTGGGGTAATCTTTCAGTTCTTTCACTTTATGCAATTTATAAAAAAGAAGGAAAACCTTTTCTTGATAAATATATAAATATTCTTTCTGCTGGTGGCAGTAAATCTCCTGCTGATCTTCTTGCAACGGTTGGAATTAATCCTTCCAAAGAAGAGTTTTGGCAGGGAGGATTTGATATAATAAAAGAAGAAATAGAAGAGCTAAAAAAATTGAATTCTTAATCATATTCAACCCTATAGTCGTTAGAAACGACTAATGTATAAAAATATATCGAAATGGGAAGTAAATATGACTAATTAGGCGAACTAACTATTTATCCAATCTAATTCTACCAATTACTGTAATAGGTAGGATAAATGGCAGATAAAAACATAATGTTTAACACTGGATCTTTCACATATAAGATCTATAAATATATAGTTCGAAAGAGAGCAGTGATTTCTTCAGAGATTGCAGAGGGATTTAAGAATACTTCACTTCAAAAACATCATGTTTCTAGCTATTTAAAACAGCTTCTCTTAAAAGAACTTATTGTTAAAAGTACAGAAAAGGTTCAATCAAAGAAACGGATGTGTTCTAGATCTTTTGTTTATGGTCTTAATGAAGAAGAAATTAGAAGAAAGATTGAATCTTTCAACAAGGGTGTTGATACTGATGATTTTTTTGTTGGAATTAAAAGTAATATTTTTGAGATATTTCAAAACAATAAGGCAGGTCTTACTCTTGCAGAAGTATTCTATCAGCTCAAGGATTATCCTTCTTTGGAAGATTATGGTAATTGGGATTATACATATCAATGTATTAGAGAGCTTTTTACAACTGGTAAGATCAATAGAAGTGAGTTTACTATTCCTGCTAAGCAGATGATTCATGGTAGAAAGCCAGGTTATGTGTATGGGTGAGATCAAGATGCAGTTAGGTTAAAAGTCATTAATCTTATGCCTAAAGAGATAAGAACTGCGTATCTTGATATTATTCAGTCTAATGAGATTTATCCTGTTGATGTTTTAAAGATTAGATATCAGATTGAAGATGAAGTTATCAAGTCTTGTCAATTACTTCCTGATCAATTTGTTTTTTTAGTATAAGTGAGTTTAATCTTGGATAGGAGATCATACTGATTTCATCATATAATCCTTTATCTTTTATGAGTTTTATAAAGTCTACTTTATCTTCAGGATAAACAACTTTGTCGTATGGCTTTACTGAAGCTTTCTTATTAGAACCATATACTACATCGATTTCTTTTTGTTTAGCAAATTCAATTAATTTAGATTTTATTTCTTCTTTTCTCTTCTTGCTTTCTTTTTCTAAATTATCCAGTTCAGAATATTCATTCACTAATTTGACTCCAAAGTCCTCAGTAAATTCTTCTGCACTTTTGAATTCAATCTCTGCTTCATGCTTAAACGATGGACATATTGATTTGAATACACAATAATTGCAAAGTGCAGTTACGTTAGTTGGATAATCATTGCAGGATTCAATTTCTTTAATTTGGGTAACAACTTCATCGTGCAATTTAGATAACTCTTCCTCACTTCTTGAAGAAGTCGCTTCTTTATCGAAAGCCAACATATGCCATAATAACACAACTTTTTTAGCATCTTTGAATTTATCTTTTACCCAAATAGAATACATTGCAAGTTGTCTATCAGAATCAGCTTCTTCTTGATCTTTCATTCGAGAATTAGTTTTATAATCACAAACATAATAAGTATCTCCAACACAAGCCAACTTATCAATTCTAACATGATACTGGTTACCATCAGATAAAGTCATTCTGTCTTGTGTCTCTAAACCTAGGACAGTCATTTGATTAAAAGGTTGATAATGATCATAATACATAGAGATATACTTCTCACCCATTAGTCTATAATTCTCAGAAGTAAGTTCTTCTTTAACAATCAGGATTTCATCTGTCCACTCTTTAGACCAAAGATCATTAAAAAAAGAGATTACATCTTTTTTACTATTCTGTTTCTCAAACTTTAAGTCATTATACAACTTCTCCAAACTACGATGAACAAGATCTCCCATAAAGCATTCAACAGTTGTAGGAACATCTACTTTGACCTTATCAATATATTGTAGTTTATACTTGTATCTACATTGTTCAAAAGTTGAAATCCTTGAGTGAGAATAGCAAGTCTTGAAGCTTTCACCACCACAATCGTTATCACAATACCAATTACTATTGCTACAATACCTGCTAATAATCTTGGGAAAAATCCAATTACGCCTAATGCGTGTGCGAAGCTTTGACTAAACCAAAATAATATTCCCATTAAATAAAGGATTATATCGGCAATGATTAAACCCACACTTACTTTTACGTCAAACATCTTAAAGCACCACTATCCTACCATAATCTGTAACTTTTAATCCTTCTTTTGTCTCTTCAAGAATATCCATTTCTTTTAATTCACGAATATGTTTGTATAGCATTGCCTGACTAAGTTCTATTTTAGTTGCAAATCTGGACATAGAAGTAACTTCATGATTTACTAGATAATTAACAATTTTGTGTTGTCCTGGACTAAGTGAGTAAGAAAGACGAGGTAAACTTACAATTGATTTATCTTCTTCTTTTACGTACATGATTCTCTTGATTCTGTTTATTCTTGCATATGCTCCAAATAACAATCCTAATGCTTTAGTCTTTCGACCGGCGGTTATATCTACATAAATTTCGTCTTTATCTGACAAGAGATCAATAATTTTAACAGTCTCTTTTGCTACATCAACAATATCATAAATATCAGTTGCTACTGTCTTGATTTCAAGAACTGTTCCCAAGGATTGCTTAATAATATCTAACGATTTTTGCTGTTTTTCATCTGGTTCTTTATCAATAAGTAAGATCAGCCTATCTGCTCCTACTTTGGTGGATGATGCTATAATAGGTTCAAATACATAGATTGTAGCTATTAGTACCTTTGTCATTACATCTGAAAAACATCTGAAATATATAAAGTTTACTAAATTATCGAATTTATCTCACTAAATAATGATAAACTTTCCGTTTAAAGTGCAAACATTTATATATTAGTGTTCTTTTAACGGAAATATGCAATTATCAAAGACAGATATATTACTACTAGAACAAGTAGCTAAAGGCAATAAATCCATTAAATCATTAGCTTTAGCTCTAAATGTCAAAGAAAGAAGAATATATGTCATTGTTAATAATCTAACCGAGAAAGGCTTTATTAAACGAATAAATGGCACTCTAGAGGGAAAAGAAGCATTACATATCAAATTATTTTTAGAAGTATTAACGACATACCCTAACTTAGCTCCTGCAATCTCAGAGTCAGGAATCCCCATTCTCACAGCATTATTGAAAGTATCAACAATTGAAGAAATATCTCAAGAAACAGGATTTAAAAAAACAACAATATATACTAAATTAGGAGAAGCAAGAAAACGAAGCATAGTAAGAAAGACACAAACATCTTATAGATTAAATGACAAAATATGGGCTAAATTAATTGATTTCTTAATGGAACTAAATAAATATGAATCAAGGACAGATGTAAGAATTCCAGCAAGTTCAACTATTTATTATAAAAAAAATAACGAGATAATATTTGCATCAAAAGAAGAAACAGATGCAGAAAAAACAGCATTCTCAGCTTATGAGAAATATGGCATCAAATTACTTACGGTAAAAAATTATTATTACTTACCTAAAAAATCATTAACTAAAGAAGAAGTATTAAGACATTCACTTTACATAGTTGAAAAAGATAAAGACATTCGAAATTTAATATTTATTGCATTATTTTATGCAAAATTCAAAAATGAATTCAAAATTAAACACGAAATACTTATGAACATTAGTGCAGTTCTTGCAAAAGGAACAGTCAAAGGATATCCAAGCTATCAAGAAATAAAAGATAGAGCAGAAGTTTATGGAATTGAGGTGTAAATAAATGATTACAAACTATGACCAAATTGAAGAATTCTTCAAAGAAATCAATCAAATAATTGAAAAAAAGATCAATCTTTATGTTATTGGAGGAGCAGTTCTTCTAAGACGAGATCTGAAAGGTGGAACAAAAGACATAGATTTAGTAGTTGACTCAAAAGCAGAATTTATGGAATTTCAAAAAGCCTTAGAAAAATTAGATTTTAAACCTCAAATACCTGGCAAAGAATATGAACATATGAACCTTAATCAAATTTTTCAAAAAGAGGATTTTCGGATTGATGTATTCTACAAAGAAGTTTGTGGAAAATTCTCACTAACAGAAGATATGAAACAACGAGCTGAAATAATACAAGACTTAGAAAACTTAAGAGTCTCACACTGCTCTAATGAAGATATACTCTTGTTTAAAACAATGACTGAAAGAGATGGTGATCTTGATGATTGCATAAGTATTGCTGTTCCAGGAATTGATTGGAAAATAATACTAAAAGAACTTCAAAATCAGATTAAACAAAGTAAACAAGATGTTTGGATTACATGGGTTGGAGAAAGATTAGACCTTCTTGAAGACAAAGGATTAGAAATTCCTATCATGAATGAATTTGACAGTTTAAGAAACAAATACTTTGAAGATCTTGAAAAAAAACAAAGTCAAAATTAAGTATTTTGTTTATACAATTCATCGAGTTTAGTAAGCCCAAACACTCCATCACCCATTCGCTTAAACACATTCTTATTATCTCTAATAAGCACAGCCATTACTGTTCTTTCTGGGCTTTTTCCCTTAGTTTCTTTACCATTAATCTCTTTTTCAAAAATTTCAGTAAAAGGAACAATTACAAAAAGATCTCTATCAAGCAGAGAAAGAGATATTGAAATCCAAGAATCTTCCAGTTTATTTCTATTAATATGATGTTGAATATCTCTTGCTTTTCTTAAAGTATCAAAAATAACAATTTTATTCTTTTCCCAAAAACCTTTGATGGGAACAACGACATATCTTGTTTCAAGTTCATCATCACATTCAGTTTCAGTAGTTCCGTAAATTAATGTTTTTTGCTCTTGATTTGTTCTGATGGCAGTTTTAAATCCTGTTTTTGGATCTTTCTTTAATGTAGATGTTCCTCCTTCTGCCATTTGTTTAAATGTTTCAACAATTTCAGCATTAGCACCACGTTCACGATTCTTATTAATCTCAGAAAAAGCAACAATACGTTTATCCATAACATCATCTTCAAGAGACGCTGTTGTTGCTCTAGTTACTTTAATCCATTCATCTTTAGGAATATGAGATAATACTGTATCAACACAACTATCTTTACCTGCAGAACTATTACCTTTTAATGCACAACTACAATGATTCTTAGCATCTTTTAAATAAGAAGAAACTGCAATAACAAAAACAGCCATCTTCTCTTTATGATCTAACTTATGTCTTTTGTCAAGCTCACCATGAATCTCCTTTAATAATTCAATCTGATAAAAAAGAGGATCAATCTTTGCATTAACCCTTTTGTATTCCAAAATAACATCAGGATTATCCAACTCAAAGATTACTTTCTTTAATGCTTCACTCATTGTTTTTCCTCACTAATTTCTTTAAATTTCCAGTCTTTCAATGAGGCACATCTTCAATAGCAATCAAAGTATTTTCAGAAGCTTTCTGAGTATCACAATTATATTTAGCAATAAGAAAGTGTTTAATCTTACGTCTGCTTTGAACAGAATACTTAGTTAATTCATCGTCAAATACATGAATGTGATAACCTTTTGAACCAGTAAAATAGGCTTTGTAATTAAATCCATATTTTTCAAGATCATCACAAATAGAATTTAATCTTAATTCTGAAACATCATCATCCATATCAAGAACAATTTCAGCTGGGAAGATCCGTCTATTATTAGCTTTCTCAAGAAACTTCATCCCTTCATCTGAAGTCCATAATTCCAAAACTTGTTTATGTTCGGAAAAAACAATTTTATCACCTTTCTTAAAGGCAAACGCTACTTTAAAATTCTCATATTTATTACATAATTTAATGAGAAAACTAGCTCTCGGTCCTGACACATCCATCCTCAAAAACCTCCATCCGAACAATCCTACCTCGAGGAATAATATACTTATAATCAAGCGTAATAGAGTATTGATCTTCCGAAGAGATAGAACCCTCTCTCCAGAAACCTTTTCTCCATCATCAAAATAAACCTTAACCTTCCGACCTTGCATCATAACACCTATCTTTGATATTTGTCTATTTTTTCATTAATTTCAACAAAATTTTTGATTCCAATTTCTTGCTTAATAATTGAATCATGTTTTTTTCTTTATATTATTTTATGACAACATCAGCCAGAATGTAAATTTAGCGTGAAAACTAGAGTAGAGAACAAGGTCTTTATAAAGTCTAAACGTTTTGCTATAGGTTAATGGGAGAATTAGAAAGTAAATATGTTAGTATTTATCGACTAAAACAAAGAAAAAAGCCCCAAATTCATACTGGCATTACTTTATCCAGGTGGGGTTATTAATCGTTGTCCACTCTTGGTGCTAAGATGAACGCCAATTGTACTTTGTTTAAAACTTTGTATTCAAGTTTTAAAGGGTAGTCTTGACTTACTTGAAGTAAAACTTTTTCACTTATTTTACTTCCTTGTATCATTTTTTTTAAGTATTCAATTGAAAATTTTGACTTAACTTTTTCATCAGATATTATTTTTGTATCATTGTCAGCATCAATTCTAATGGTTGCTTTACTTAAATCACCAGTTGCGCTAATAGTCAATACTTGATTGTCAATGTCAAAGGTTACGCTTTCGCTGACAATATCTGCATCTTCTATTGCTTCATTTATGATTGCAGCAGTTGTTGTTATTGTTGCTTTAAATGATAAATCAGGTATTTTTTGTTCACTTTCATCAACATCAATTATTGGCAAATAGAAAGTTCTTATTGTGTTGCTCTTGAAAGTAATTTTAAACTTATTATCTTCAGTTTCTAAAGTTACTGCATCATTTGATTTTGCTCTCCTTAAGACTTGTTTAAAATCATTCATGTTTATTGCTAGGTGTATGTCTTCTTTCACATTATATTCTGCAAATGCACTGCTTAGTAGTTTAAATATAACCATTGCAACATTTGCAGGATCCATAGCAACAAGTTCAATTGCATCGGGTGTAAATCTAAACCTTGCTTCTGTAACAAGATCAGATATTATGCTTATGCTATCTTTTAAAAATTTTGGTTCTGTAAGAGTAAGTTTCATTCTTTTTCCCCCTTTAGCTTCATTTTTTGTAAATAAAGAGTGGTTTAAATAGTTTTTGTTTAAAACTTTAAAGTTTTAAGATTTCTCCATTTGAAAGAAGATGTACGTTTTTCTTGTTAAATCCTATTTCACCTGCAAGTTCTTTTACACATTGCATTTTTTCTAATTCACTGTGTGTTGGAATAATATGTTCTGGTTTTAAGAGCTCTAAAAAGTCTCTATGATCTTCTCTTGCTGCGTGTCCTGAAACATGCACGTCAGTAAATATTCTTACATGTTTTTGTCTTAGTGATGCTTCCAGTTTTTCTCTGTTTTCAAAACTTGTTGGAACAGGTATTATCTGGCATGAAAATATTACTTGATCTCCTGGTTTTAGTTTAAAATAACCTTTATTAACAATTTTTGAAAGAACAGCTTTTGGTTCTCCTTGATGTCCTGTAACTACAAACAAATATTTTTCAGAATGTTTTATAGTTTGCAAATAGTTTTTTACTTTACTACTATATTTTACAATGTTTACATCTTTTGAGAATTTAGCAATACCTGCTGCTTCTGCAGCTTCACTATATTTAGAAAGAGACCTTCCTAAAAAAACAATTTTTCTATTAAGAAGTTTTCCAAGTTCTATTATTGTTTTTATTCTTGCTATATGACTTGAAAATGTTGTTATAAAAATATTTTTCCCTTGATTATTTACACCTAATAAAACATCTTTTAACATTTCTTTTGCTATTCCTTCAGATTGAGTCTTTGCATGTTTTGAAGCGTATAATGAGTCCATTATAACCGCTTTTGCTTTTATTGATTTTAGACGTTTAAAATTAGTTTTTTCTCCAAGAACAGGATTATTATCAAGCTTGAAATCATTTGCATAAATTATAGTTCCATATTTTGTGTGTACTGCAATCATAACTGTTTGTGGTGTTGAATGTGTTGCGCTGATAAATTCTATTTCAATATTTTTTGAAACTTTAAATTTTGAGTTCGATTCGTGTTTTATAAGATTGTTTTTAAAAGAAATCTTTTCATCTCTGATTATTGCTTTTAATACTTCAATTGTAAAGGGTGTTGCGTGTATGTCGCAGTTAAACATATTTCCTAAAAAAGGTATTGCTCCAACATGGTCTAAGTGTGCGTGGCTTACACAAATAGCTTTAACTTGTTTTTTTAAGCCTTCAAGTATTGTTATGTCTGGAACCGCACCTATTTCAATGAGACTTGCGGGCGACAAGTCAACTATGTCTTCTGAATCAGTATATTTAATATATTTTTCCATATGAAGACCTAAGTCTAGAAGAACAACTTCATCATCAACTTTTATTGCAGTACAATTCTTTCCTACTTCTCGATATCCGCCTACAGGTATTATTTCAATTGTCATTTTAAAGTTTTAAGAACGCTTATATAAAAAGTTTTGGGAAAATAGTGAGGGAGCAGGGGTTCGAACCCTGGTAGGCACTAAGCCAATAGATGACCCTTACGAGTGTTTGTTATTTCATTGGTCAAAATAGACCTCATCACTCAATAACTTGAGTTTGGACTTTTAAACAGTTTATAGCTGTTTAAACCTATCCCGTTTGGCCACTCCGGCACTCCCTCATATAAGTGCTAATTATGTTTTACTTTATTCTTAGAAAAAGTCTTTATTTTTAAAATTATCCTAAAGTTCGCAATTTGTCTTCGATTTCTTTTAGTGATTCTTCGAGTTTTGCAAGTTCTGATGGTTTTGAAGCTTTTTCTTGAGGTTTTATTTTAGTTTCTACTTTCTTATCGTTTTTAGCTTTTGTTGTTGGTTTCTTTTTTTCTGTTTTTGGTTTTTCTTCGTGTATCTGTTTTAGAAGTTCAAGCGGTAATAATTCTTTTATTTTATCAAATAAGAGGTTAATTTCTTTTAGATCAGTCTTTAAATCATCAAGAAGAGCGAGTTTTTCTTCTCTTAATTTTAATATTTTATGATAACTTTTTAGATTTTGAATTATTTCTTTTGATGTTTCTAAAAAGTTTTTCCTTAACTTTCCTGGCTCTTCAATCCTTATAAAAAATTCTCCTTCCATTTTTAGTTGTTCACTTGTGAAAGTGCTTCTTCTATAACTCCTACTTTTTTTGATACTGATTCTAAATTGCTGCCCCAAGTTTCTATTTCTTCATTCTCTTGTTTTTTCAATTCGTTTATTTTATCTATTGTTTCTTTTGCTTTTGTAATTTTGTTTTTTACAATACCAACTATATTTAGTATTTCTTTATATTCATCTATTTTCACAAAAATTTGATTTTGAGTCATTTATTTTCACCTCTGGAGTGTCTTGTTTTCAAAAAGTTTGTCGTCTATTTGCATCAATTTTTCTTGAGCAACATCTAAATTATCATGAAATAATTTGAATAGTTGTTTTGTGTTTTTTGTTCTTTCACTTGTTTTTGTGAATGATTCTATTGCTTTTTTTATGCTTTCTTGATTTTCATCTATTTTTCTTAGTACTTCTTTTCCTTTTTTTCCTTCTATGAAGTGTTCGCCTTTTTCGTTTGATTCTATTGTTGGTGTTGGGCTTTCTTGAATAGATTTTATTTTAGTGAATGGTTTAAGCTCTTCTTTTGCTTCTTCAGAACTAATATCTTCATCCATACTCAGGTCTTCATCATCAAAATCTGGAAGTGAGAATTCTTCTTCTTCTGTTTGAGGTTTAAAGTTTTTTGTTTCAGAATCTTTTAAGTCTAATTTATCGGGTTCTGACAAATCTTCAAGTTCGTCTATTTTTGGAGGTTCTTCAAGATCTTTTGTTTTTTGAGTTTCATCTTCTAGTTCAGGAAATAAATCTTCTTTTGGTTCGTCTAATATTTCTTCTGGTTTAGGGGGTAAAGGTATATCTTCTATTTGAGGAAACTCATCTTTTGTTGGCATAATACTCTCTAATGTTGGTTTTTCATTCATGTCTAATGGTTCTAGTGTTGACTTGGATTCTTTCTTTTTTAGAAATTTAAACATATGCCTAATACACCCCTTTTTTTTGTATTCACTTTTAAGTTATTTTAAATATTATTTTACTTTATATAAATTTTTCTTTTTATTATCGAGTGAGAAAAAGTTTTTCCTCCCGAATATTTTTCGAGAAAAACCATTTTTTTCCGAAATTTATTCAAAAATATTTATTAACTTTTTTTTATTGAATCTTTTTTATGAAAAAAATCATTTTGTATTTTATGCTCCTATTTTTTCTTCCATCATTAACTTTTGCATTAAATGAGACATATGTTGTTGAAGTTTTTTTGAACATAAATATATCTTATGATAACCTTACAGCCAATACTATACAATCAAATGAATCAATGAATAATGCACAAAGTAATTTGAGCCATATTTGTAATATTTCTATTTCTCTTCAAACAACACAACTATTGTATCAAAACAATGAACAAGTATCTTTTCAAAACATTTTATCTAATAATTCTTTTTATTATGAAATTGATTATTGGATTGAAGATCTTTTTGGAAGGGAAATAAAAAAAATATATACGACAAAAAATCAAAATACGAAGTATTACACGCCAAAAATAGCTGTTGAAGAAAAAGTTTTAATTATAAAAAACCAAATAAAATATCTTAACTGCACCAACATAAATAATAACACTCGTTCTCAAAAAATATTAATAATTAAAAATGAACCATTACTGGATGATGAAGTGGACAATTCTAAAAGTGCGAGTTGTGAATGTGATGAAACGTCAATAGTGGTTACAGAACAATTCAATGTTCTTGGAAAAATAAATTCTTTTTACACAAGAGTAAAAAATTTTTATGAAGAAATAGTTGTTTATACAAACATTGCAGGTAAAGGTGTTTATGAAGTAGTATTTTTTGATATGTGTAAAATAAAAATTCAAAATATCACTTTAGATGGTTCAAAGACAATCTCATTTAATGCAACCGCTCATTTTGGAAATAACAAGTATTTTTTACTGTTAAGAAATTCAGATGATGTTTTGGATTTTCAAGAACTTGAAATTTTTTTTGAAGGGGAAGAAAAATTAAACAAGACAACAGGTGCGACACAACTCACCTTTACAGAGAACAAAGTTATTTTTGAAAATAAAAGTGATACTCCGACAGGAAAAATAATATATGAATCAAACTCCGAAAAGACTAAAAACAAAACAGTCTACTTTTTATTAGTTCCTTTTACTATATTGTTCTTAATACTAATATTTAAGAAAAAACTTTAGAACCTTTTCGATAACTTTATATAATCATATTTAGTAATCTTTTCAGAGGTGTTTTCGTTGAAAGAAAAAGAAATAAAACAAAAACTCGAAGAAGGCTTTATCAGAGCTAATGTTATTTTTGAGGTAATAGGAACACCAAAAGAGTATGTGGAAAATGCTCTAAAAAGTTATGTTGAAAAACTAAAAAATGACGAGGAAATAATATTTGTTCACGAAAAGTTTGAACAAGCCGAAAAACAAGATACTCATTGGAGTACATTTGCAGAAGTTGAAATGTTAATTAAAGGACTTGAAAAGGTGACTTGGATTTGCTTTAATTTCATGCCCGCATCAATTGAAATTTTAGAACCTGAAACACTCATGTTTAAGCCAAGCAAACTTACAAATTGGATAAATGATCTTTTGGCAAAACTACATGAAATAAGTATCGTTGCTCAACAAGTAGGTGAACAAAATAAACTCATGGTAAAAAATATGAATGCACTAGTGAGGAACTCAATACTTACATGTATGGATTTTGGTCTTACAAAAGCTGATGAAATCGCTAAAAAAATAGGTGTTAAAAAGGAACATATAGCGCCTGTGTTTGAAGCCATGCAAAAAGAAGGAAAAATAAAAAAAGAAAAGAACAAATATTTTAGAACAAAATGAGTGACTTAAAAAACGAAGTTGAAGCTCTGCTTTTTTCAAGTGGTAAGGCAATGAGTGAAGTAGAACTCGCAACACTCACAAATAATCAAAAAAAAAACATTATAAAAGCCATTTCGGAATTAGTAGATAATTATAAAAACAGAGATTCTGCTTTAATGGTTGTTTCTGAAGGCGAGTCGTGGAAATTGATTGTTCGTGAAAAATATATGAATCTCGTTGTAAAAATAATTTCTGATACAGAACTTTCAAAGTCAGTTCTAGAGACACTTTCAGTTATTGCGTGGAAATCACCAGTTTTGCAGTCTGAAGTGATAAAGATTAGAACGAATAAAGCTTATGATCACATAAAAGAATTGGTTGACAGAGATTTTTTAATAAAAGAAAAAGAAGGTAGAAGTTATAAACTTAGAGTTACTGAAAAATTCTTTGAATACTTTGATGTTGTCGGATCTAAAGGTATAAAAGAAGCTTTTAAAGATGTAAAAATTCCTGTAAAACAAGAAGAAACACTTGGAAACCTCGAGGTTGTTAAAGCAGATACTGATTCTGAGGAAAAAAATCTTAGAACTAAAGAAATTTTTGGACCTCATAATGAAACCTTACAAGTCATTAGTGAATCTGAAGTTGTAAAAATTGAAAAATCCCCTAAATTAGCCATAGATAATGAGTTTCTTGATGAAATTAATAGAAAAATCGAAGAAATATCAAAGAGAAACGATGAGTTTGATAACGATGATGTTTTTAAGAAGAGAAAAGAAAAAATTGAAATAGCCGTTCAGGAAGGAATAGAGGAACGGTCTGAACAAGAAAAACAGGTTTCTGAAGAACAGACAGACGATTCAGAAGAAATAGTTGATGAAACAAAAGATGAATATTTTGGTGAAGAAAAATCTAAAGAAAAAGATACTGAAGAAGAATATATTGATGAAGACAATACCGATGAAGATGTACCAAGTAAAATGCCCGAAGTGTAAGAAAAACATGCTTTGTTCTCCAAGAAAAAAAGTATACGAAGCTATTAAAAAATGTGTTTTTTGCGGTAGATCTTTTAAAGTTAATAAAAACATAGTAAAAACTTGTTGAAAATTGTTTTTCCCTCGTCTAAAAGCGTAAGGCTTATAAATGATTAAATACTCATTTTTATTGAGGGAAAATCCTCTTCTTTTAGGTGAAAACATGAGTGAAGAAAAAGAACAGAAAACAGCGCAGCGAATAATACCAAGAGTCATAGAAGATGAAATGAAGATAGCATATCTTGATTATGCTATGTCAGTTATAGTCGGAAGAGCTCTTCCAGATGTGCGGGATGGATTAAAACCAGTTCATAGAAGAATTCTTTTTGCAATGAATGACATTGGATTAAAATACTCAGGCAGTCATAAAAAATGTGCAAGAATCGTTGGAGAAGTACTTGGTAAGTATCATCCTCATGGTGATTCTGCAGTTTATGATTCCCTTGTTAGAATGGCGCAGACTTTTTCTCTTAGATATCCTTTTATTAATGGTCAGGGAAATTTTGGAAGTATTGACGGTGATAATGCAGCAGCTATGCGTTATACAGAGGCGAAACTAGCTAAAATTTCTGATGAAATGCTTCAAGATATTGATAAAGAAACAGTTGATTTTATAGATAACTTTGATGGCTCATTAAAAGAACCAGTTGTTCTTCCTTCTAAACTGCCCAGTTTACTTATTAATGGTAGTTCTGGTATTGCTGTTGGAATGGCAACAAACATACCACCCCACAATATCAGAGAAGTTGTTGAAGGATTAATTGCTTTTCTTGAAAATCCAGATATTGGTGTTTTAGAGCTTATGGAGTTTATAAAAGGACCTGATTTTCCAACAGGTGGTGTTATTGCAGGAAGAAAAAGTATAATAGATGCATACTCTACAGGAAGAGGAAAAATAATACTTAAAGGAAAAGTAGAATTAGAAGAGAAAAAGGACCGGCAAGCATTAATAATAACTGAAGTACCTTACATGATAAATAAATCATTGTTAGTTGAAGAAATTGCAAAATGTGTTCATAATAAATCAATAGAAGGCATTTCTGATTTAAGAGATGAAAGTGATAGAAATGGAATACGCGTGGTTGTTTCATTAAAAAAAAATACGAATGTTGAAGTTGTAAAAAACCAACTTTTCAAACACACCAGATTACAAGTAACTTTTGGTGCAATTATGATTGCCCTAGTCAATAATGAACCGAAAACTCTTACATTAAAAGAGCTTTTGGAAAACTATCTTTTGCATCGAAAAGAAGTTGTTACAAAAAGAACAACATATGATTTAAAAAAAGCCGAAGCAAGAGCACATATTTTAGAAGGATTAAAGATTGCCTTAAAAAATATTAATGCAATTATAAAAACTATTAAAAGCGCAGATTCTGTTGACAAAGCAAGAACAAATCTCATATTAGAATTTTCTCTTTCAAAAGAACAAACTTTGGCAATTCTTGATATGAAGCTTCAAAAACTTGCAAAACTTGAGCAAGATAAAATAATTAATGAGTACAATGATCTTTTGAAAAAGATTAAAGAGTTAAAAGAAATTTTGGCAGATAAACAAAAAATTCTTGAGATTATAAAATCCGAACTTAAAGAAGTTTCTGAAACTTTTGGTGATAAACGTAGAACTGAAATATCTGATATTGAAGAAGATATGGATATAGAAGATTTAATTGTAAAGGAAGATGTGGTTGTAAGCATAACACACGCAGGTTACATTAAAAGAATGCCTATTGAAACATATAAGCTTCAAAGAAGAGGTGGAAAAGGAGTAATTGGAGCCACGATGAAGGAAGAAGATTTCATAGAACATTTATTTGTTGCAAACACTCACTCATATTTATTGATATTTACAACTAAGGGAAAACTTTACTGGCTAAAAGTTTATAGAATACCTGAGTCTGATAGATATTCAAAAGGAAAACCGCTTGTTAATTTTTTAGAGGTTGAAAGTGATGAAAAAGTAACTGCAGTTATACCAGTAGATGAATTTGACGAAAAGCAGTATCTTTTTATGGCAACAAAAAAAGGAATTATTAAAAAGACAAAACTGGATGCATATTCAAATGTTCGAAAAGGCGGCATACGGGCTATTAATTTAGATGATAATGATTCTTTAATAGCTGTTAAGTTAACTGACGGTTCTAAAAAAATTCTTCTCGCCACAAAAAAAGGCTATGCAGTTAAGTTTGATGAAAAAGACGCTCGTCCTTTGGGTCGCGTTTGTAGAGGTGTAAGGGGTGTTACACTAAGATCAGGCAGAGATGATGCTCTAGTTGATGTAATAATTGCTGATGAGGGTGAAAATCTTCTAACCATAACTGAAAATGGTTATGGTAAAAAAACTCCGATTTCAGAATATCGTTTGATAAAACGCGGTGGAAAAGGGGTTATAAACATTAAATGTACAGAGAGAAATGGTGATGTTGTGGCTGTAAATGCAGCATCAGACGATGATGAATTAATGTTTATTAGCAGGGACGGTATAATTATCAGGACTTCTTCTTCAGATATTTCAACAATTAGTCGTAATACCCAAGGTGTAAGATTAATGCGGTTAAGTAATGATGATGTTGTAGTTTCGGCTGCAAAAATTATTACTGATGAAGATGAACCTTCTGAAAAAATTTAAATACTAGTTTTTCAAAACTAGTATTGAATGAGAATTACAAAAGATGAACTAATCATAAAAGGTTGGTCTGATGAAGAAATTGACAGAACTATTGATTTGCTTGAAAAAACCAAACATGATAAACACCCTTTAACATTTTTTCTAGATAAAACTATTTATTGGATTGCATTAATTTTAAGTGTAATAGGAAATGTTGCGTTTTCATTAATTCTGATACCTTTAATGATAACAATCAGTCCTTTAACTTTATATTTTATTGTTTTAATTTTATCAATCTCTTTCGGTATGTTTATGAGTTTCATAATTCATGACATTGAAGGGTTGCAATTTAAACATCATTTAATACTGACACTCATAATACCTGTTGTTGGAATCGTAAATTTTATAATAGTAGTCAATGTTGCAAGAAATATTGTGAACAAAATTTTTAGTGTTTTTGCTATGCAAATATTACATGAACCTGTAAAGCCGGTTATTTTAGGTGTTGTTTACATAATTGGATTTTTAGCACCATATTTCATCATGCTCGTGAGGAAAAATGGATAAAATTAATCTTAAAGAATGGACTGTTTATTATGTTAAAAATAAGGATTTAATTAATCGAAAACTAAAGTCTTTTGATGAATCTTCAGATAGGATTAATTTTCATTTTAAAGATTTTGATCATACTTACTATATTAGAGAGACTTTAAATTCAGATGTTTTTGATATTTCTAATATTCATGGTAAAAAAAGCATTGTTTGTTTAGCTTCGAGAGAAAACTTAGATTTTTTAATTAAACACTGGAATGAGTTTAAAACATTTCAAGATTCAAGCTTGATTTTTGTTGATTTATCCTCAAATAATAAATGGCTTATTAATCCTTTTGTTCATAACAAGATTTGTGATGAAGAGTCGCTCGTTATGGGTCTGAAAACAATGTTTGAAAACACGTTTACTTTATAGAAAGATTATTAAACGTTTTTTTCTTCTTAAATTTTATGGAGAATAAAATTTCAACAGGAACTGCGATTTTAGATTGGCTTTTAGAAGGTGGTTATGAAAAAGATGTCTTAACAACAATTTATGGTCCTGCTGGCAGTGGTAAAACGAATATTTGCCTTCTTTGTCTGGCTAACATTCCTAAAGATAAAAAAGCAATTTATATTGATACTGAAGGTTCTTTTTCTGTTACTCGTTTTAAGCAAATAACTGATGATTATGAGAATATTTTAAAGAGAGTTATTTTTTTAAAACCAACAAATTTTGAAGAACAAAAAAATTGTTTTTCAGAACTAAAAAGTTTTGTTAATGAAAAAATTAGTTTAATAATTCTCGATAGTGTTGCAATGCTTTATCGTTTAGAGCTTGGAAAGTCCAAGGATGTTTATACTGTGAATCGGGAGCTTGGTTTGCAACTATCTTTATTAATTGAAATTGCTCGAAAAAAGTTAATTCCTGTTCTCATAACAAATCAGGTTTATGCTGATTTTGAAAATAAAAATAAGGTTAATCTTGTGGGTGGAGATATTCTAAAGTATCAGAGTAAATGCTTAATTGAACTTCAAAAAGTAGGTTCTTTTAGAAAGGCGATTCTTAGAAAACATAGAAGTCTTCCTGATGAAAAAAAGGTTTTTTTCAAAATTGTTAATTCTGGAATTGAAGAAGTGGAAGAAATAAAAGAAAAAAATATTTAATCCTCTGTGAATTCATCTAAAGTATATTTTAGTTCTTCATCTTTTTTAATCAGTTTTCTGTGTTCCATATATTTTTTTGCTATTACGTAAAACAGAAGTCCGATACTTTTTTTACCTTTATTATTGCATGGCACAACTAAGTCTAAGTTGTTTACTTGGTTATTTGTATCACACAGAGCAATTATAGGTATTCCCATTTTTAATGCATCGTTTACAGCATTTCTGTCAGGCCAAGGATCTATTACAACCATCACTTTTATTTCGATAAAGTTTTCTAATTGAGGATTCGTCAATACTCCTGGAGGATATCTTCCTGCAAAGCATCTCATGCCTGTAATTTCTGAAAGAAGTTTTAGTGGTTTCCAGCCATTTTCTCTTCTTGAAACTATAAGAATATCTTCTGGTTCATATTGGTTTAAGAAGTTACTCATAACTCTAATTCTTTCATCAATTTGATGGATGTTTAAGACTGAAAGTCCATCAGGTCTTGTTTTGTATATAAAATTAGCCATGTGTTTTGTTCTAAATTTTGTTCCTATATGTATTCCGGCTTTTAAATACAAGTCATTTGGAACTAATAGTTCTTGTTCACTCATTTTTTTTCACCTTTTACTTTGTAAAAGTTATTTTCAGAATAACTTCCACCTTTTTTATTACCTCAGGTAGCTATGTGTGTAAAAAACATGTACACACGTTGGTAATGTTGTTTAAGAAACTGATTTTCTTTATAAAGATTTTGTTGTAAAATAGGCGTTGCGTGGAAACTAGCTGGCGTTAGCCAGCTTGGAGAAGTATGAAGTTCGTCTTCTGTTGTGTAGTATTATTCTTGCTGTTACTTGGTTTAATTGGCATAGTGGTCTTCTTTTCATTAGTAGTTTGTTTTTTGTTT
>JAHIUF010000086.1 GCA_018817005.1 Nanobdellota archaeon | reverse complement strand
TCACCCAATTATTTCTAGTATCAATTTTCATAATATATCACCTCGAAAGTTTTTTATAGCTAAAGCTACTTTAGAACTAATTACTAGAAGCAGATCATGATCGCTTCGACAGGTTGTCTCAAACCTCTACCACTTTACGAAAAGTGGCCAAGAGGTAGACTAATAATTTAGGTCTGCTTCATGCTCGTAAGCTTTAACCTGTTACAGGAACACAATAGAACAACTTTAAGAAAAACCTTACGGTTTTTCTAAGCCAATTCAACTGCGGGTCTTAACAGACCAACGCAGTATTTTTGGCGAAGAAAAACAGTTAAATTTGTAGTTTCTTATAAGCCTGAACAATTCTTAAAAATTTCTCCTCAGAAACATTATCACCAGGATTTTTATCCGGATGAAACTTCATTGACAATTGCCTATACGAATTTCTAATATCTTTTTGTTCTGCACCATATTCAACCCCCAAGGTTTCATATGCTTCAGAAAGAGTTATTGGTTCTGCATTCTCAATCAAATTCATGATATTTTGCATGTTCATTTTCGCTTCAAAAATTTCTGTTGCAGTATTTGCTTTTTTTAAGGCTTCAGAATTATAAAAATCCAAAAACACACTCAATTCATCAACGTCTTTCATTTCATTCATTTTATCATCTCCAAATAATTATTTTTGTTTCGGCAGTAAAGGTGATAAAAGCTCTTTTTCTTCCGCACCATTAAGTAATCCTTTGACTATGTATCCAACCGTATCTTGAACGCTCCAAAGAAGTCTTGCTTTTTTTATTCCAACATCCTTTCTCTGTTCAATAAAACTATTTTTTATATTTACAATCGCATTATTATAATCAGCTATAGCATTTTTTTGATAAAATAGTTTTGCCATTTCATTCTGATCAGTTGAAAAATTATTGAATAAATGCATGTATGAACCTAAATAGCCGGGCGAACATACATCCTGATTTTGCATATTTATATATCCTCCAAATAATTCTGCTGCATGAGCGCTAGTTTTTTTCATATGCAAATGCAAATTATATCCAAGCCTTTGTTTCCAATTAGGCATTTGATAAAAAAATGGTGTGGGTGATTTTGACAACCCTTTTTGCATCATCTGAGATAAAGAGTGATCACCAGTTACCAACGACAAACTACTTGTGCAAGCAGTTATTTGTTTGAATAAATAATCAGGGATGTTGTCAAACTTCAAAATAGTTACAGGCGAATCTCTTTTTATAAGACTCAGTTCATTAAAATCAAAGAATGAAAACGGATATTGTTTGACTTTTGCATTAAAATAACATTCAGAATCCAAATCTACTGAATTCATAGGAACAAAAACATATAATTCTTTATCCAGTTTAAACGATGCTTTTGCCACGACATCTAAGAAAGACCATTTTGTTCCAAGGCTGCTTGAATATGCCAACGACCAATCGCTTGCAACAATGCGTTCTTTTTCTTTTTGAAACTTAATCAATGTTGAATGATTGTCTATTGCTCCAAGATACTTATCAGAGATGCTTTTTGTTAATGAGTCCAAAACTTCTGTTCGCACAAATTTAAGCTCTTCATCACTATTTTTTGCTAAATCAATCCTGTCAAGCAATGATTGCAAATCATTTCTCATATAAATTCCCGATTGTACATACTTCTTCTCTGATGAATCAAATCTGAATCCTGTTTTCACATTAAACATGGCATTGAATTGATTAAAAACCCTATCATCGCTATCATATTCTGATATATAAAGGAATTGGTCGGTACGCTTTTTTTGTTTTTTATCTCTCCCATCACCAACAGAACAGATAGAAATAACATTTTTATCCTTATTTCTTTTCGAACAATCATCATCATACACCGACCATTTTGAATTAGAATTTATTAGCTTGAATTTTTCTTTTGCTTTTTCATCTTCAAAACTAATTTGAAAAGGAATTCTTTTGGACTCCAGATATTCTCCCATGGCTATTGCTGAAACTATATCTCCATAACCACCCATAGAACATATTGGTAATAATACTGAAAGTGAGCTGTTTTTTTGAGTCATTAAATGCAAGAAACGAGAAGAAATATTTAAAGTTTTCTATTTTAATTACTTGATAGTAACAATATTTATAAATAAGGTTTCTCAATCCCGCAAACCTTTGAAGCAACAACACTAGCTTTACGTCCACAACTCTGAACATCGCAGCCATTCATGTAAGCAGAAAGAAAACCAGCCGCATAAGCATCCCCTGCACCATTTGTATTAACAACTTTAACAGGCTCTGCAGGAAAACTAAAAACTTTATCCTTCGATCTGACAACAGAACCAGCCTTGCCTTTTTTCAAAATAACAACAGGAACATGAGCAGATAATGTTTCAATAGCTAAAAGAGGATTTTTACCAGTAAAAGCAGAAAATTCATCTTCAGTTCCAAACAAGAAATAAACAGAATCCAAAAAATAGTTAATAACCTTACCAAACGAATCAGCAATAAAAGGATCAGCCAAATCAAAACTAACAAGCGCACCAGAATCCCCTGCTTTCTGAACAGCCATTAATGTACTAAGCTTATTAGTCATAAGTTCATAACCAGAAGTGTGAAATACATCCATTTTTGACAAATCACACCTCATAACACTATACTTATATGAAACACCCAAGTCAACAAAAGAAGTCTTTTCACCATCAGGAGTTAATAAAATATAACAACGACCAGTATCACCAGGAGTCACATCTATAAATGATTCAACCCCAAGATTAACTAAATCATCAATATATTTTTTACCATAAAAATCATCACCAACAACCCCAAATAAAGAAGTATTAGTACCAAGCAAAGACGCAGTCCTAATAACATTACCAGGCGAACCTCCAGAAACAACTAAAGGTTTTTTAGAATCCAAAAATTTCAAAACTTGTTTGTAATCAAAATCTTCATTGCTATTAAGAAAACCTTTTTTCAAACCAAAACCAACCAAATCATCCTCAGAAACCTGATAAGTTAAATCAACAATTGCATTCGTTAAACCAGCTAACTTTTGTATTTGATTCATTTTACTAATTATACTTTATTAAAACAGAACTAAGCTTATCTTTAATGTCTTTCGCATTTGAAACATGATAAAATAAAACAGAAGGATTCACTTTTGATAACCGTTCTACACTCGCACCAATATTACTAGAATAATTAATTTCTACAAAAACAAAAGCGTGTTTAGGCTTTGAAGCAATCTTTTGTATATGATTATAAAGATCAGTTACACTACTCTGAATATCACCATCAGTTATAAAAGTATAAATGGTCGTTCCAGGCTTCAAATCTTTTTCTATTCTTTTAAAAACAGCAGTGTTAAAAAGCGTTGAGCCACATTGAGGAGTGAGAGAAACCTTTTTTATAGGATGATACTTCATTTCGTACAATTTAACAAGACTATCCATACCACCATAGATAGTAGAAGACGAGAAGTCAACAACCCCAAAGTTAACATCTTTTTTCATCTTTTTACAAACATCATACAAGCCTTTTTTCAAACCATATTTAACCCGATTCAAAATGTCAAAAGAGTTACCAGAACCAATATACGCCCCACTACCAGTCATTGTGCCTGAAGAATCCTGAATTAAAACCCAGTTATCAGGAACCTCCAAACCAGTCAACTGAGAATTATAAGATTTCAACGGAAGCTCATCAAGCTTGTACTCATTGAAACGATAAAAACCATTACCTAAATTCATCAACACAGGCATCCCCGTTGCTTTTTGAAAAGTCATAATCTGCTGATAATTAAGTTTTGAAACATCCGCAGAAGTCAAGGTTGAAGAATTAGAAAGCTTCCAGATTTTTTTAGTTCCAAGCTCTATTGAAAACATTTTTTTAGAAGGATTTTTAACATCAATAACCTCTGCATGTTTTTTATAAAATTCATCTGCTGCAATAACAGATATTTTAGAGGTTATTTTATTACCACTACCAACACCTCCACCATAACTACGTCCGCTACCAGAATTATTAGCAACCTCCTCTAATAAATCATCAGCTTCATCACCATCCAAAGTGCCTAAAAGATCATCAAGGGTTTGTGCAATGCTATCTTCATCCATTTCTCCCTGTGATTTTCCACCGCCAGAACCGCTGCCACCAGCACCATCCTCACCCTCATCATCACCACTACCAGAACCACCATCATCAGAATCATCTTCATCCGAGTCACCAGAGCCACTGCTAGAACCACCACCAGAACCACCAGAACCGCCAGAACCACCGCCACCAGAAGTGTTTTGATCAGGACTTCCCTGTTTCTGCGTGGTTGAAATAAAAGGTGATAAAATCTCCATAAAACCTTTTAGCGAATTATAACGAGTTCCCGGATGATTAAATATTTTTGTAAGAGACTCTACAAAGTATCTCTGATTAAGCTCATAATCAGAGCTAGAAAAATCATTAAGAAAAGATGTTTTTGAATCATAAACTGACTTATCAATACCAAGACTAGAAAGTAAAGATTTATCAACTTTTGAAACAAAACCACCATACATTTTTTTTAAAAGAGCAGAAGAATCGTTTTGTGACAGTTTTTTAGATTTTAAATCATCAAAAAAAACATCCATAGCATTATTTCTCACAACAGAATCATTATAAGACATTGAAGCATACATCGCGCCAACAATTGAAATCGGGATGTCAGTAGTCCTGTTTTTTGCAGAGGTCATGTATATTGTTGGCAGGATTCCACTCGGATAATGAAGCACTGGTTGGTATTCAATTTCTCGACCATCCTTTTGGAAAACATAACTAATCTTTTCAGCAAGAGGATCATTATCAAAACCTGCAGTCTTTGATACAAAGCTTATATTTAACACAGCATCCCAAATAAGGTTTTTAGAATTATTAACCTTAAACATTGCCTGAGATTTAGAAAGCGAAGGCTCAGCAATTTTGACACCCTCATACAAATGTTTATTTATGAGCTTTTCATCATAATCACTGTTTGGACACAACCACGGATGAAGCTGTTCATGAAAATGTATGAATAAAAATGCATCAAACATCAAGTTTTTCAAAAGCTCTTTTTCTGAAATCCCTTTTTTAACATCGTATAATTTACTCGCTGCAACCTTGTAAGCGGGAACAATAATATTCTGAAAGTTGTCCTGAAATTTTTTTTCATCATTAAGATTAATGACTATCTTCACATTATCAGTGTATGCTTCAAAATCAGAACTAGAATTAGGATTTTTTCCCAGAACAACCTTTTTACCAGCATCTATGGGCGTTGCAAGACGAACTATATCTCTCCATGTTAAACTCGATTCTTCTAAAATTTTTCTCACAAGGCCCATTGTTTTTACACTCCAAGCGTTCTCTGAATCCTGTGCTGATAGATTTCAGGCATAACCATAGCAGTATCTTCCAATTTTTTATAATAAAAATCACCAATTCTAGACATCAAATCAAAAACGCCTTTCTTTTTATCGGCTGATTTAATTATCGGGTCAATCTCTGTTTTATACTCATTTAAAAAACCACAAAAAGTCATTAAATCACCAACACTTCTAACAATTAAAACATTCTGTATATCCTCAGACACTTTTATTTTAGTTGTAAGATTATTCGCTTGTTCAACAACTTTGTTAATAACGTAATCAACAGTTTTACCATTAGTTATTGTGTCTCTTAGAACTTTGTATAACGCAAGCTTTTTTATTCCAACATTAGGATCGTATAAATCAAAATTTGGAGCCAAGTACCCTGCGTCAATCATGAACTTCTGCGTTAAAGTAACATATTGAGTCAAAACTTCATTTATAGCATTCATTGGTGAAACAGAGTTATTAATTTGTTTATTTCGAGCAAGAAGACCCATTGCACCAGCAACCTCTCTAACAGTCACATACCGCGGGTTTTTAAGATATGTATCTACAGGATTAGAACTTACAAGTGCATCCTTGACATTTTTTAAAGTTGCAAGAACATCTGCAACCTTTTTTATTTGAATAATATCCCTGAAAATTATTGGAACCTTAAATGAATTTGTGACTTCATGCATCTGTTTTATCCGCACACTTTCTTGTAAATCACCAACTATCTTCACATCTGTTCCGAGCAAATTATTCCATTCAGAAATTACTTCTTTTTCATAATTGTAATATTCTATCAAGTTACCGCTGAATGTTGCAATCATCAAATCTGAAAGTTCCATGGCAGAATACAATATTGGCTTATCTGTTCTTTTAGAATCAGTTATCCAGGCATATGTTGAAAGCCAGTCATCCTTTAAATCAGAAAACATTTTCTTGTCAACCCCTAAATACGCTGCAGCCCTATTGGTTAATGATTCTAAGAAACGATCATGTTTTTTACCCTTAGAACTTCCAAGCCAAAGAGTTGAACCAGCACTTGCAGCTGCATTTCCAACATAGGTTTTCAACAAACGGTTATCAACTGCTGCGTCAAGCTGCATTGTCTGTGTGAATTTTGCATCATCAACACCTGCAGGGTTTTGAGCACACACAATTAACAATTTTTTCCTCTTATCAGTCTGCAAAACAAGTTTTCCATTGACAAACTTAGGTATTAGAAGTCCTAGTTTGTAAACAGTCCCTCCGAGATGCATTTCATTATCAAATAATTGTAACGCTTCATTTGAATCGCCTCGATTTATTTCGTCTTCAATACCACCGCCTGTCGTATTTATACAATCCATTTTCGCTTCGATAACAGGCATTCCATTGAGCATTTTTCCTTCTTGAAAATGTGCAAACAAATTATTTAAGAATGCGTTTGAACTAAGTCTGTGTGAAAAATAATTTCCTTTTTGAAGAACAGTTGATAAATATTTCATAGCACCATAAGTTTTTCCAACGCCTGTTTCTCCTTCCAAAAGCAACGGTATATCCCTTATATTCGAACAAAATATTTCGTCTGTGAGAGAAATTGATAGTGATTCATTTCTTGGTGGAAGAGTCTTTCCGTATATCTCATCTAATGAAACAGTATTATTTATTGTATCATAATTTATTCTATAGAGAGGTGAAGGAACAGAGTTATCAGATCTCATCACTCCAAAAACGCTTGAAGCGTAAGATAATAACATTGCAGTATGCAATTTGTCTTCATCAAATCCAGCACCCATTTCTGAGGCTATTTTTTCCAAAGTATGTTTTTTTTCAGCAGTCATTTTACACCTAGTTCTTTATACCACTCTTCAACTGAAGAGTTTTTTTTCAAATGATTTAAAGCTTCAATTGAAGCGTTTAGATAATCCTTGTTTGAAAATTTATTCTTTACTAAGGATTCTTCTTTATCATCAGGTCTTGTTTGAAATATTGCATCCGCAAATATCACCGCGGATAGTTCTGAACGATTTGAAACACTTGTCAAAAACGAATGGTATTCATCGCGAGTTATGTCAATTATTTTCGAAGCAATCCCTTCGTAATAAAAGTCAGGTTTTCGAAAATCATCATTTTTACTATCTATTTTAGGACCATACTTTTCAAAGCGCTTATTCACTTCATCAAAAGTTGTTTTATCCTGATAATTAGTGTTTTTTTCTCGCCCTCTTAGACCACATTCTATAACAACCGCTTCAAGTTTTAAATAGTGACTTCTATTATTAGTTCCTGCTTCTTTTTCTTTTGCTTTGAGAGCTTTTGAGGCTCTAACAAGGTTTTCACAAATTTTATTGTCATCTTCGAGAATTCCTGCAAAATAGCTTAGAACTATTAGCGCTTTTGAATAATCAACTGGTTTTACTCTCACACCATTATCAAGTATCTTTTTCAAAACTAATTTTTGGAAAAAAGTGTTTTCCTGAATCGTGAATCCAACTTTATATTCTTCATTGTAATTGTTCGGGCTGTTTTTTAGTATTGTTGCAATATTTTGTTCAATAGTTATTTTTTTCATTTTCAAATGTACTCCTTTACAGCATCAAGTTTCATTTTTCTTTCTAATAACTTTTGATAGTCATTTTGTATGTTTGTTAAATTATCAATGTAAGTTGGAAGCCAATATGTTCCATCCATAAATAATTGAAAACTCTCCTTACTGTGCCAAATCTTACTTTTTACAAGTGGCAAAGCTTTTTCATGAACTAATTCTGAATTATCCGATAAGAACTTGTAAATCTCTTCAGGAGTTGTGTTCTTAACCATTTTTCCCAATGACTGATAAAACTTTGGTTCAAACGATGATTTAAACTTCTGCAAATACTCAGGAATTGTTTCTAATTGATACATTTTATCATCAAAAATCATTACTCTAGAACAATTTTTCAAATACTCTCCAAAAACAGATTTATCATTCAATCTTGAAATATCACCTTTGCCAGGAAGTTTTTCATGTACAATGCTGCTTGTGAAAGTTGAATAACTACTAGAAATTTTTTCTATCAGTTCCTGACTTATTTGTTTTCCTATAAAAGAATTAGTAATAGTTGCTTTTTCACCCATTATTGAAGTTCCGTTAATAACTCGTTCTATAAAATCTTCTTTCAAGTTTTGAATTTGATTCAGATGTTTTTGCATGTATGCATCTTCCAAATCTTTTGGCTTAGAATTTTCCACCAGCCAATATCTCTTGAAATAAACTTGCACAAAATCGTTTGTTTTTGGTTTATCTGTTAATTGAAATAAGTGGTTGTTATAGATTATTTTTTGTTCATCTAAATCAAATATTGGCAAGGGAGTTGGGATTTTTAGTGGTTCTTCTATCTCTGTTTCAATAATTTTTATATCATCTTTAAAAAATATGTCTCCTCCAGTAACAACCTTTCCTGACATTTAATCATCCCTCCGATATTCTAATGAATCTTTCATTCCAGCGTCTTCGAATGCTTTAAGTCTTTTTTTGCATGCAAAACAAGTTCCGTCTGCTTTTTCATCAGAGCTAAAACAAGTTCTTGTCCTGTCAAGTGGAATAAAGTTATTCATAGCATAGATTATTAAATCAGTTTTGTAGATTGGTTTTGTAACAAGTTCAGGATCAGTCATTGGTGAAGTTATTTGCCATTCCCAGTCACCCATTTGAACACAAGTATTAAGTGTTTGTGTTCTCAAACTTAAAAGTCCTAATTCTGGTTCTGTTCCGTCTTCAGCAACTGACCCTGACAAAATAGTCTTTATATTTAAATCATATTTACCATTTAGTGCTGCGGCATAGTTGACTGCAAGGTTTTGCATTGTTGAATTCCTAAGCGGATGTCCTATTGTTTGTGCCCACTCTTTTGGAAAGCTATTTTTAAAGCTTTTGGGTGGTATTTGATAATCAAATTTTTTCACTGCACCCATCTTTTCAGAATATTTTCGTTTGTAGAATAATTCAAAATAATCAAATGCTTCTTCCTCATGTTTTTCTGCACGAGCACCGCGTTTAAAGAATAATAAGTGGACTCGAGAATTCCATTCAGAAATGACTTTATCAACCATGACAATAGAGTCTAGTCCTCCAGAGCAAAGCATAACAACATCTTCATCTTTTGGAGTGCGCGATATAAATCCTCTTTCTGCCATTAATATATTATTTATTTTTTGTATGTTAGCTTGATAATTTTTTTGTGCAGAGTTAACCCTGCGTCTTATCTCTTCAACTGTTTCTGACATCTTCTATTATACCTCTCATTTGCTTGTATTCATCAGCGTAGATGTGTGCCGAAACGACATACATCAACAGTTCGCCTGTTGGGACACCGACTTTGTCTGCAACCATTTTTTGTACTCGGTGTAATTCTAACATGTTCGCATAAACTTTTTTTCCAAAATCTATTGATCGACACATTGCCACAATCATTAGTTTTCCTTCGCGTATCTTAAAATCCAACATGCTAACGCAAGGAATATATCCTGAGTCTTTATTTGGCATAAGCATTGGTATTGTAACTGATTTTGCTTCAGGTTTTTTCTTTAGCTTTTCAATTACCCATTCAACCTGATTTTTTCCATCATAGTTAAATAAGCGATGTCCATAACTCAAACCATTTTTTAGCTCTGGAACATTTTTTTGTTCGAAAAAATTAGAATGCATCCAATCAATCATTCCTTTATTTCCATATTTCAAAATAATTTCATCTTTCTCAGATGGACTTTTTATTTTCAGAATAAAATGCAATAATTCTTTGATATCCTTGTCTTCGTCTTTCATTGCGTTTCCTTTATCAAAAATATATTCACAAGCGCTAATCCAAGCTTCACCGATTGATTCACAAATTAGTTCATTCATCTTTCAACCAACTCATCAATTTTTGCAATGCTTTTCTTCTATGCGAATGTTTTATTCGCTCATCAACAGATATTTCTGAAAGTGTTTTTTTAAAACCTTCAGGTATGAATATGCTGTTATACTGCCAGTCTGGATTAAAAGAACTGCTAATGTTAGTTGTTATTATACCTTTCCAAACTCCTGAGAATATTTTTGTTGTTGATTTATCTTTATAACAAATTAATGTTTTAAAATAAGCATTTTTCTTGGCTTTAAAGAGCAGTTTTTGAAGTCCTTTAAACCCTATTGTTTTAAACAAATATTTTGTGTGCGTTCCTGGAAAATCTTTGTATTCTTCAAAATATATTCCTGTATCATCTACAATCACTGGTTTTTTAAGTTTTTCATAAGCCTGCAAAGCCTTGCTTTTTACAACCTCATCTTGACTCAAAGTTTTAGGTTCGCTAAGTTGAATTTTCTTTTTCAAAAGCTTTACACCTGTTTTTTTTAGTATAAGTTTTGCTTCTTGAAATTTTGATTCGTTCTCCGTGATAAAATAAATTGTTTTCATGTTCTAACCTGTTCATATATTTTTTTTACAGCATCAAAAAGACCTATGACTGACATTGTTGAATCTTTCCTAAATGATACTTCATCACCTGTCATGAATCTGTAGTATCCCATGAGCATTCCCGAGTACAAATCAAAGATATCCTGACTTGCAGGCATTTTTTCAGGCTTTCTTAATGATTGAAGCATTCTTGAAGCAAGAATTGCATCTTTATCAGCGTTAATTATGTCTTCACAGGCTTTGAGAATTAAGTGTGGCTGAGCAAGTTCTACATATAAATCGCCTCTTGCAGCCATTAGATGAACTTTGTCTTTGTATTTTGGATAAATATTTTTAACAAATTCTATTCCTTTTGGAGACTCAATTTTCGCGATTAGTTCAGCATCAGGGTCCAGCGCTAAAAAATCTGTTATATCACTTTCTTCTTCCACGTATGAAAGCATAAAAGTGTGAATCCCTGCTTTTTTTGATGCCTCAATATAAGCCTCATCTTTTTTTGTTAAATATCCTTTAATTTTAAGACTTGGATCGGTTATGTTTATAGACATTCCTGGTCTGATGCCCATGTTTGTTCTTGTTGGTAGTTGTAAACCAGTTTTTTTCTCCAGAGAACTGGGAATGATTAGTGTATTTTCATTTTCTAAAGCAACAATATTTGCATAGAAGTTTCCATCATCAAATATTGCTTCGGTTGGAAGATTTAATTCTATTTTTTGTGACAACCCAATCTTGTGTATCTCTTCTCCTCGTCTTATTTCTACGTTGTAATCAGTCACTCTTAATTGTCGACACTTTAAATCAATCCATGCTTTTTTTAGTCCTGCCTGCTCTTTTATTGATTCAAGCAAATAATCTAAATCTTGATTTACTTCATGGGTTGTGTTGATTCTTACAGCTTCAACAACGGGATCTTTTATTATATCCTCAAATCTCGCAAGAGGTGGCACTGTAAGTATCAACCCTATTTGTTTTTGTTCTTCTGGTTGTTTATTATTTGTTTGTGTCAATTTTATTTTAGCAATGGATGTAATGTATCTAAAACATCTTTTACTTGCTCTGGTGTTTGTCTTCTTTTAAGCAAATCTTCACCAACATTCATGTGGTTAGATGCATAACCTGCAATACCAATAATACAATCAACAAGTCTATCAGGATTAGTTAGCTTCATTACTCTTTCTGAACCTAAAACCTCCTGCCACTGTTTATGAATCACATCATTTGCACCGGAATACTCGGGTCTTAGTAAAAATGTATCAAATTTTTGCGTGACTTCTTTCATCATATCACGAGTGTCTAATTCAGAAGCCAAAGTATCACCAACATACTTTTTTATATATCTTGGTTTTACTTGCTCATAAAAGCCCTCATCTCCAGCAATTATTAATAAGGGTTTTGATCCAACCGCAACATTTGGTGTTTTACAATGATGCAATAAATAATATAACGCCAAATCATAACTCTCTCGCATATTTCCACCGCCACCACCTTCCGGATATATCTTGTTTACACCAGTTACGAGGTCTGCGCCTTTTGAAAAATCAACAACCTGCAAAGGCTGTGAATCAAACATTGCATCACCAATAGCAATTACTGCCAATTCCAGGTTATCAGAGGCCTTTTTTCCTTTTTCCAAATTTTTCAAGTCAAGTCCTTGTATTGCGACATTAGCCTCATTATAAAGAGTTGGAATCTTCTCAAAAATCAGTTTAGGCCACTTTTGCATCGAACCTGTAACATCCACAATAAGAATTGCTGCTAAATCGCCTTTTGCAGTTATATTTTTTCCAACAGGTGGCGCTATACCTTTAGAACTACTACCAGTATATGATCTGTTATCGTCTCGTGCATAATCTTTTGCACTTTTTTTTGTAACATGAGAATCTCCGCTAAAATCATAAGCACTTGAATCTCCCCAGTCTGAACTCATTCCTCCCATTTTGACTCCTCCATTAATTTTCCCACCACTTAAAAGTGGTAATCATGTTTTGTTTATAAAGCTTTATTGTACGAATCGGCATTTACAAAACACCAACCATTAATCACTATTTTGAAAGCAAAGGATGTAGTGTTTTCAATACATCTTCCACTTGCGCTGAAGTTTGTCTTCTTTTAAGCAAATCGTTACTAACATTCATGTGGTTAGATGCATAACCTGCAATACCAATAATACAATCAACAAGCCTCTCAGGATTTGACATTTTCAAAACTTTTTGGTTATCAACATATTTTTTCCAATGAGATTCTGCCTGTCTATAAACATCACAAGGACCTGATGGTTCTGGTCTTAAAATATAGGTGTCAAATTTCTCATCCAAAGATTTCATAATGTCATTGGTTGATATAGCACTTACGTTATCACCAATTAAACCCTTAACCTGTGATGATTTTACTGAATCATAAAAATTTTCATCACAAGCAAAAATTAACAAGGGTTTTGATTTTGTCATGTTTGGTGTTTTACAGTGATTCACGAGATAATACGCTGCCAGTTCATAACTTTCCCTGCCAAAAGAACCACCGCCGCCTTCAGGAAATATCTTGTTTACTCCCTTTACAAGGTCTGCGCCTTTTGAAAAATCAACAACTTGTAATGGTCGCTCATCAACATATGCATCACCAATAGCAATAACTGCCAACTCTAAATTATCAGAAGCCTTTTTTCCCTTTTCCAAATCTTTCAAATCAAGTCCTTGTATCGCAACATTAGCCTCATTATAAAGAGTTGGAATCTTCTCAAAAATCAGCTTTGGCCACTTTTGCATCGAACCTGTAACATCAACAACAAGAATCGCTGCCAAATCACCTTTTGCAGTTATATCTTTTCCAACAGGTGGCGCTATACCTTTAGAACTACTACCAGTATATGATCTGTTATCATCACGACTGTAATCACGCGCACTCTTTCGCGTAACACTAGAACTACCGCCCCAGTCGTAACTACCTGAACTACTCCAACTTGAACTCATTCCTCCCATTTTGACTCCTCCTATTTTGGTTTATTGAGTCCGAAGTTCATCCCACAACAATAGATAGTGAGAATAACAATATAAGCATTAGGTGTAGAACATTCTACAACAGAATAATATATACTTGAACCACTCATAATTTATAAAAAAATCTAAAGAAATTAAGTTAATAAAAGAAAAACTTAAGCCGCAATCTTTAAATTCAAGCTCTCAACGAAATCCTTATAACGGTTTCTTAAAGTAACCTCAGTAATGCCAATAACACTGGCAACCTCGTTTTGAGTTCTCTTCTCTTCATTGAGTTTTGAAGCAGCATAAATTGCAGCAGCCGCAAGTCCAAGAGGATTTTTACCTGAAGTAATATCTTGTTTTTGAGCTTTCTCAAGAAGCTTGATTGCAGTTGTATGGGTCTTCTGACTTAACTGAAGATTTGAAACGTATCTGCTGATGTAATTCGAAGGATCACTTTGTGTCACTTTTAAATCCAGTTCTCTTACAACATAACGATAGTTTCGCCCAATATCTTTTTTGTCAATGCCTGTAACTTCTTGAACATCATCAAGAGTTTTTGGAATCTCAAAATTTCTACAAGCAATATAAATTATTGCTGCAGCAATAGTCTCAGTATTTCTTCCCTTCACAAGCCCTCTTTGAGCAGCGGAAGTGTAAAGCCTTGCAGCTTCCTCTTCAACAGTTTTACTAAGCTGAAGAACAGAAACTAATCTTTGAATTTCAGAAAGAGCAATTTGGAGATTTCTCTCAATTGCACTAGCAACATTTCTCTGCCATTTTCTAAGTCTAAAAAATTTGTTCTTACCTTGTTTACTAAGTTGATATATATCTGCTCTTGAACCAACTTCAGTTCCAAGACCTTTATCAGCATGAGTATATGATAATGGTGCACCAGTTCGTCTTTTCTTTTCAGCAGCTTCGGAATCCATTTCTCTCCACTCCTGATCAAAATCAAACATTTTTTCTTCTATGACAAGACCACAATCATTACATACAACCTCTCCTTTTTCTTCAAGATGTGATAAGCTTCTGCCCCCACATTCTGGACATGCTTTGGTTAATTTCATTTTTTATCCCTCCATCAAACAAGATATTGTTATGTAGTGTTATATACAACAAACTCAAGTAAAACCAAAGATTTGTTGTCCCCCACTCAAACGAATATATCGTAAACTGATATATCGAAATGCATATTTGATATTTAAATGTTTCGATTCTTCTGGAGGAAGATAAATATTTTTGCCATCACATCATGAATACAAAATATTTGTGTTCAATAATATTAATCAGAAAGAGACCATTCCAAAAGCTTAATCTTCTCACAACCAGCAAAACTAAACCCTAAAAGATAAGGCTCCTTATCAACAAAAAAAGTTAGGTTTAAAATAGTGTCTGGTGAAATATGCGCATTTACAACTTCAATCTCTGTTTCACCACCAAAATCATCTTGAAACTCATAAGTCTTGGAAATGCTTTTTAACAACAAATCATCATTACGAAAGTTTTTTATCAAAACATTAAACTTGTTTGTAGAGTTGAAATAAACAGCACTTAACATCTCAACTTTTCTCGCAGAAATAACATAACGACAATCACCATTAGAATCATAAGGGTTAACTGTTCCAAAAGTCATTTTTAAATCAGGCAAAAATATTGAAATAACTATTGCAAGTATTAAAATACCCAAAACAGAGTTTACAATTAAACGCTTTTTTGAAATAGGCCCTTCAGTGTCTGAAAACGTGTGTTTCAAACTTTCCCAAAAAACCTTCCAAAAAGATGAAGAAGAAGATTTATTCCAATCAACATCAGATTTCTTATTGTTAATATTATTAATGTTAATATTGTTAGAAGAATTATTTTTTTGCATCATTTCAGATGTTTTTTTTATTTCAGCACCACACCTGGCACAGAAAGAATCATCATCCGCTGCTTGAAATCCGCATTTAGTACAATAAGGCATAAAAAAACGAAAAGATAGTTACTATTTAAAAGTTAGTATTTGGTCACAATTTGTCGTCTTATTTTCAAACGAAAAATATATAAATGTAACCTATTGTCTTATAATAAACGCTTATACAGTGTAATGTGAAAAAAGGGGCGCGTCTTGAGGGGGACGCCGAGGTATGAAACATGAAGAAGCAAATAAATAAGAGTATTTTCTATATCTTTTTGACGATTGGACTGCTCGTTCTCAGTTCATTCGTAAGCGCAGAGGTTCTAGTCATGAACCTAAACAACGCTGGATTCACAGCTGGTGAATCAGCCAGAGTATTCGGATACGTTTTAGATGACAGCTTAGGAGGAGTTAATGATACTGCTTACAGTGTTTATCTAGACGGTAGTCTACAAACCTCTAATACGACCGACACTGAAGGTTTCTACGAACACTACATCACAAACCTAGAAACAGGCTCTCACACTGTTAATGTAAACACATCAGAATCTAATCAAACCCTTACATTCAATGTTCTTGCAGCAACAGCAAAACCCTCATATCAAATTATCGCATCAAGTCTAGTCACAGCCTACAGAAACCCAACGCTAACATTCACTGTAAAAAAATTCCTTGGAAACACACTCACAAGCAACAATTACACATATCAAATATTCTATGAAAACGGAACCCTATACGACACCTCAAGCGGAGTAAGTAATATTGCAAAAGTAATAACCCTGCCACAAAAAGTGGGACTTTACAAAATATTAGTTGATCAAAAGAAAAGTTTTACAGCATCAGTTGCTAAATTCACTATGAAAACAAAAATCTCAGATGTTGCAGGAAACTACAAAGATACATTCAAACCAAACGGAATTGCATACTTTGAAGTGGAAGGATTTTCAAACGGACAAAAAATAACGAACGCAACAGTAACCGCAAAAATCAAAGATTCAACCGGAACAACAAAGACTGTAACATTCACAGAAAGCAACGGAATATACAAAGGAAACACTAACGTAACACAAACAACAGCCATTCAACTAAGATCAGGAAACTATGAAGTAGAATTCAAAATGAAAGACTCATCTAATAATGAGCAAATAATGAAAGGCTTCTTCAAAGTTGTCGGTTTAAATGTGGAAGTTAAACTTATTGATAAAAGACCATATCAAGAAGGCGAAGATGCAGAATTTGATGTCATAGTAAAAAATCTTGAAAACGGAAATTTAATAGAACACTCAGATGTAGCATACACATTCGAACTAGAACAAGATGGTAAAATCTACACTGCACAAGGAATAACAGCCATTGAAAGCACAGACCCAACTTTAACTTCTGAAATCACATACGAAATACCTGAAGAAATAGAAGATGGAAATTATTTCCTCAGAGTGAAAGCAACATCCTCTGGAAAAACAGGTAAAGGAGCAGAATATTTTGAAGTTATGAACACACAAATCTTTGTCGACTTACAAGACAACTTCGGAGGATACAGAGATTTATTCCAACCAGGAGAACTTGCAAAGATAGCAATTCAATCAGACACAAACTTAGACTCACTCATTGTAACAATAGTTGATAAAACTGGCGTAACAAAATCAACAAACAGTAAAGCAATGAATAACGCAACATCTGGTTACGTATCATTTAATGTTCCACAAACACAAGCAGAATATATTGCAAAGATAGAAATTGTTACAGCAGAAGGTCAAGAAATATTCATGGACAGATGGTTCAGAGTACAAAACTACTTCTCTTTTTTAGATGTAAAAGACATTGAAACACAACAATTCAAATTTATAATGACTGCTGACGAAGAATTCTTAGGTGAAATAAACGTATTTGATATTGCTAAAGGACAAGCAGTGGATTTATCTAATTTCGTAGTGAAATTCGATAAAATAATTGGTGAAGAAACACAAAAAGAATATACAAATCTACAAGCAACAAAAAACAATACTTTAAGTGATGCAGAAAATGGACGATTAACATATAAAATCACTCCACCAACTCTTCCTAACGGTTTTTACAGGATAGAATATACACTAGTAGATTCTAATGGAAAATCATTCAAAGGCAAAGGTTGGTTTGGAATATCAGCTTTTGATGTTGATATAAAAACCTACGACTCGAGTGGACAAAGAAAAGAATTATTTTCATCAGGACAATCAATAAATGTCACAGTAACTTTGTCAGATAATTATAATGGCACTGCAAGACTACACAGAGAATTCTTTCCAGAAACTGTATTTAATATAGATAACGGTGTTGGATCAGTTGTTCTTAGTTCATCAGCTGCAGACCAATCCAGACAAATACCATCACAATCAGGATTTTACGGATTTGGAGTTGAAGTAGAAAATGAAGCTGGAGACAAAGGACTTGGCGACTGGTTCTTTGAAATAAGAAATTTAAACTTCCGAACTATAAACGTGAGAAACAACGGAAAGTTTTCACCAGGAGACAACATATTAGTTGATGTTGTAATGGAGAAATCAGGATCACTCGTAAATGATACAAATATTACTCTTAACAGACTTTTTAGAGCTCGAGATGGAGCAGCAATCTCAGCAACAGGCGTTGCACAACTAACATCTAGTATTGGCGCAACAACCCTAAATATAACTCCTACAACAACACTAGAACCAGGCGATTACTTTGCAGATGTCAAGGCTGAAAAAGGAAATGATGTTATCTTTAACGGTTTTGGATTCAGAGTTTTAGAAGATAAAGTATTAGTAACAATAAATGACGCTGACAAAAAATTCAGCCAAACAGAAAACGTGGAGATAAACATAAAAGTAACAGATCAGAATGATAACGTAAAATCAGGAGTTATTGTTAACCTAACAGGCCTTTTAAATTTTAATACCTGGGCTCCAGTAACTGCAAACAAACAAGCAACAACCGGTTCGAACGGCGTTGCAACAATAACTATTTCTGCAGCAAATTTTAACCCTGCAAGATACGCACCAATTCTTGAAATACAAGACATGACTGAAACATTCGTAGGTTTTGGAGATGGAGAATTCGAGATAAAACCATTTGATACAACAATAAATTTTGCAAGCGGCGAAGAAACATACACAACAAGTGATGAAACAATAGCGATAAATGTTTTGGTAACAGGAGATGTTACAGTAACTGCAACAGTTACGAATATGATTAGTACAGTACAAGAAATAGATTACTATTATTCTAGCGGAGTATTAACCCTGAATAATGACTTAGATCAAGGAGAATATTTTATAGAAGTTGCTATAACCCAAAGTTCAAGCACTGTAAGAAAAAAACTGTGGTTTGAAGTAATTGCTCCATGGCTATATATAGAACCATTACAAAATCCTAATTATGCACCAAATGATGTAATTGATGTTGATTACACAGTGTTCACCATGGGCGCTACAAATGGCTGGCAAGAAGCATCCGCCACAATAAATATTACAACAATTGAAAACATGTGGTCAGGAGATATAATAAATGTAAGTGAAAACTTTAGCGGAACAGGTCAAGGAATATATCAATTAAGCCTTGCAGGAATAGATGAAGGCTCAAACTTACCAATTGGTGATTACTTCTTAAACTTTGAATTAGTGGATAATTCTAATGAACAAAATAGTCTTTACTTCAGAGTTGACGATAATGTTTGGATAATGGTTAATCCAAAAACTGAATCAGGTAATAATTATGTAACTTTGAACTTCTCAACATCTTTAAGTGAAAGTGCTAATTATTATTTAGAAGAATATCAAAACTTTAAAACAGGATTTTATACGCAAGGATCATCACAAACAATTCAAGCAACAGGACAAAATGTTGAATTTGACATTACAGGACTTGAAAACGGATTTTATCAGGCAAAGATAAGAATAGAAGATGGTTCAAGCACATATTACTGGGATGCATGGTTTGACATCAGAGTAAGAGATGTAACAATAAACACGCCTGAAGAAGCAAGTGTTGGAGAACAAGTACAATTCAACATAACAGGAGTCAATAGCGCAACAACTTTTTGGATAATAGATCCATTCACACAAACAGCACTTAAAACACAAGCCCTAACTCCTGGACCAAACTATACAATCACATATACTTTTAACTACCCAGGATTTTTCGTATACAGTTACGGTGCAACCAAATGGGATGCATTTCCTAATGGTGAAGACATAGAAATAAACCAAGCAGGTTTTGAAGTTGAATGGCCATGGAATAATAATAGGTATATCTTAACTGGCAGTGAAAACTTCACATTCAACGTTACTGCAGATACTGGAAACCTACAACTAACACTGAAAAACCATTTCAACAATCAAAAAACAATAGTGGATTTAGGATTAACAACTGGCGAACTACAAATATTCACATTTGACCTTGATGAATACCTAAACCTGACAAACGGACCACATGATGTTGAGTTAGTATTAAACGATGGTTCAACACAACCACCAAGAGAATCTTTCTTCATAGATATATTTCCAGACCAATATGATATGTGGGCCTGGACGAATATGTGGGAGTACAGGGCTGGTGAAACCGTTGCTATAAACATAGAAATATATAATATAACTCAAAACTGGCTGAGAGTACCTCCAACTAGCGTAACCCTACATAAATTGTTAGATCCATTCTGGAGTCCAGTTTTAAGTCCAGAATTTGCAGCAAATGGCAATAAAGCAAATATTTCAACAAACGGATTTTACACAGGAAACTATCACGCAGAACTAAACGTCACTATTGGAGGAGCATCAAGAATAATACCTATTGATTTCTTTGTTCGAGGAAATGATAACCTTGAATTATTCTGGAACCAACCAAGATGGGATTACTCATCAGACGAACAATACACGCTAACAATTACTGCAAAAGATAAAGGAACAGCAGTTTCAGGAGTTAGTGCTAGTCTTGCATCACTTGAAAAGAGAGCAGAGGACTGGAACTCAACACCAGTTGCAATAAATGTTACTAGCGAATACCTCTTTAGCAACAGCGCTCAAACAAATAATGAAGGAAAAGTTACATTTACACTGAACCTATCAAGCCTTGCAAACGGCGGATACACCGGGCGAATAAATGTTGGTGGACAAATAGTTTGGTTTGACTTCCAAGTAAGAAGCTACATGGTAGATGCATATACAGAGCAGTGGGAATATGGAATAACAGATACAATCGAGCTTAACATCAGAGCGAGAAATATGGATACTTGGGCTCCAATAAACGAAGATGGAAATATAACAATAGAAAAAATATACATGCACGAACCAGGACAATGGGAACCTGAAGAAGTGCCTCTTGCAAGCTTCGGAATCACAAACGCAATATTTGACGTTGTAGAAGGAGAAACACTTATTGAAATGCAAGGAAACCAAACAGCTCTCAACTTGAGTCAACCTTACGAGTTCGAATTAAAAATGACTATGGACCTTGAAAACAAGGGAGAAACTGAAGCATGGACCTGGTTTAGACTCAGTAATGAAGAAAGACCACAAATATCGATAGTTGATAGAACAGGAAACGAACCAGAAGCATTCTTCGGAGGACAAACATACTCATTACAATTGACAAACGTCAACGGTGCAACCCTCAGAAACATGTGGGGTCCATGCGGACAAATGTATAATCAACCATTAATCAATTATAGTGACACATGGAAGTTGAACTTTACAACTCCAAACTGTCCTGGATGGTATGATCTAGAAGTAGAAGTTGTTAGAGAAGGTGGATTTACAGAATATATGTATGAAAACTTCCAGATAGGTGGCGGAACAGAAATGAATCTCTGGGGAGAGCCAACAATTGTTCCTGGAATTAACTTTACAGTATATTTAGGATTATTCGGTGAAGGAGAAGATCCTTGGTGTAAAGAAGAAAATGGTTGCTACCCAAATGGGAACTGGTACGGACCGCTTGCAAACAAAACTGTGACTTTGAAAGGAATAAAAGATTTGGAAGGATTCACTTATACAGACCTTTCAGCACAAAACATCAGTAGAATAACAACTAATTTTCCAAGTTGGATGATAGGTAGTTCAACACAAGAAATGATTGATTGCAGCCAAATAGATAATAGCGATAGTTGTAATGCAGAAAATTCTTGTATTTGGGATGAACAAACAAATTCTTGCATGAACATGGAAGGGTTTTGTGCACCACTCAATGAAGCAGATTGTATAAGTAATAATCCCATTTGTCTTTATGATAATGGAAATTGTTTCTTTGATCAAATGTCTAATGATGGACCTATGGGTGATGACATGATGATGGAAGAAGGAGAACAACCAGGAGACGCAATCTTCAACCTTAACCCATCATCCCTTGGTATGATTGCAGGAAAGAAATACGACTTAATATTTAGTTATGTGGATGATAATGAAGAAGAAACAACAGAGAAATACTTTGTACAAGTTGAAAAATTTCACGTTGCAATATCTAAAAATGAAGAAAATCTTGGTGCAAAAACAGAACAACCAGTCTGGATAGGCACAATGGAACTTGATGGAACACCTCTGGCAGGTTGTGATATAGTGTTTGATGCAATCTACAATGAGAAAGACTATCAGTTAGTAAAACCCTTAAGTGTTAACAGTCAAACTGATGAAAATGGAACTTTAGTATTCACTTATACAACACCATCACTGCCAGGATATTACTTGGTAAAAGGAGATGCAACTTGTAATTTATCAGGAACATCAGAAACCCAAGACATCGCATACTTCATAGAAGTTGGTGCAAAAAGTTTCGAGGTTGATATGAAAACCAAGTTTAAAGAAGGTGAAAACATCAAGGTTTCAATAACAACAAAGGATAGACTTGGATTACCGACAAGTCAAAGAATGGAAGTAAATTTATTCCATGATAAAGATGACTATCCATTCCCTGTTTATTCATTGGGAGGAACTGATTGTACAACCCTTGACGCAAACCAAGACTGGGATTATTTCAGTGACGGCAGTGGATCAATGGTTAACAACAGAATAGAAGTTGAAACAGATGCAACTGGAAAATTAGAACTTGAACTTTGTCCAATGCCAAACGGAATATACATGCTTGACATATTTCCAATGTTTGACTTTGAAATGATGGATGAAGGACCAATGACAGGTCCAAAAGATGATGATAAAATGGGCTTCTTTACAGACTTCGTGGTAAGCTCGGCAGACATAACAGTTACAGTCCCAAACTACGTATACCAAGTTGGAGAATTGGTTATGATGTATGTTTCAGTTCTTGATGAAGATGGAAATCTAATGACTGGAACAATAACGGACGGAGATATATTCATGAAAGATTTTGCATCAGGTAAAGAGTTAATATTGTGGGAAGTAAATGAATCAATAAACATCGTAAATGGTGTGGCAACATTCAACTACACAATTCCGACAGTTGCTCCAAACGACATGAATGAATCAGAAATACTCAATGTTACACTTGGAACTGCAGGCTTGTTCTTATTAATACAAGATGAATCTGGGAACAATCACATTTACGACAACATGATACATGCAATAAAAAAGTATAGCGACTCAGAACTAACAATACCTTCGAGCGTTAAGACAAACAAATTAATTGATGTATCCGTAATAACCAATAATTTAAGCAGATATAAAGCCCAAGCAGGCGTATTTTTCTTGAAAGATAATACTGAAAAAGAAAAGATGTGGTATATTGAAGGAGGAGTATTCTTTCATGACCTTGGAGATGGAACATCCGGTGGGAATTTCAAAATTCTAAGTCCAAAAGAACCAGGAAACTATTATATGGGTTTGTTATTATACGAACTGGGAGTTTCAGCTATGGGTGAACGGGGAGCATCAGAACTATTAATTGCACCAATAGAAGTTACATTAGATCTTGTGAACATCACAGGAATAATAGTTAATAAAACAGGAACAGCTATTGAAGGTGCAATGGTTAAAATTGGAAAAGTCGAAAAATACACTGCTGCCGATGGAACATTCTCAATGAGTATTCCAAAGGGAAAAATGGTTGTTGAAGTAGAAAAGAAAACAGGAACATTAAGACAATTCATGAAAACAATAAGTTACAACTTTGACGCAAACAAAGAAATAAACATAACATTGTACCCGACAAGACTTAGTGGAACCCTTGCAAATACATTCTTTAACATTAGCAGGTCAACAAACCTCGAGACTCAGACAAAACTAAGTATAACTGTGAATACTTCAAATGAATGGATTGAAAACCTCACCAATGTTAGTATAGAAGCAGTTGCTCCAAGCGGAAAAACAAAGAAATACAGAAATATAAGTTCGAGCAATTCAATACTAGTAACATTTAACCAGTTATACGCAGGATTCAAAGACAGCACAAACGAGCTTGTCATAACACTAAAAGCAACGCCTAAAAAATGGAACAGCACAAACTACGTATTAATAGATGGTGTGGGTGTAAACTCCACAGTTGGTGCAATTCTTAAGAAAACCTACACAGTCGAAACATACGCAGGCGAAGGAGATGGAATTGATAACGATGGAGACTGCGCAAACTTTCCAGGCGGCGGATTCTGGTGTGATACTAGTCAAGAGTGGATAAATACTTGTACTGATGAAGAAAAAAACAACAACAAAGATGATGACTGCGACGGAAAAATATACGAAGACTTAGAGGCTCCATTCGGTGGAGAAGTATTTAGATACTGCGGAGACGGACTTTGTGACTTGGGAGAAGAAAGCTGCTATATAGATTGCGGTGGACAAGACGTTACAATCTGTGGAAATACTGTATGTGAACCTGGAGAAGAAACCTGGTGTTCAGATGATTGCGAAATAAACACTTGTAACACACCATGGACTTGCCAAGGCGAATGGGACACAGGAATGTGGTGCAACCAGCAAGGAATATTAACAGCAGAAGGATTCTGCGATTTCTGTTCATGGGTGAACCCAGAAGCATGCGGAGCAAGTTGTAACTCACAAAACTGCTGGGCCTGTAGCACAGACGGAACAAATGGTTCAACAAACTGCGAAATAGCAGGATGCGACCTTGGAAGCGATGATTATGGAACATGGTGTTACTGGGAACCATCCTGTTCTGCAAATGATTGCTGGGCATGTCACAATGTAACAGCCTGTACAACCGGAACAGGAGATGCTTGTCAATGGGAACCAGATTCATGGAGCCCAGAAGGCGGATGGTGTAACAGACCATGGACTTGCGAGTCAGAATGCGGCGCATGTATAACTGATATTGACTGTAGTAGTTCAGAAGCTACAATGATTGATATGATGGCAAACAAAACAGTAAGTTGCGCATGGATAGTAGACAGATGTGAATTTAACTGGAGCACAGATGAACAAGCAATCATGAACTTCTGGATATCAACAACACCAAATGTTACAAGCGCGCAAAGTGCAGATGCAGACTTTAATGGATTTTCAGGCAGCAACGGCTGGAGTGGACTAAGCGCAGGATGTTACTTCATAACTGTCAAGCTTGGAAACACAGATGTTGGAGTGTATCTAGACAGCAATTATCTGGAAACTTTCACAGGCGACTATGAAGTATTGCCATATCAAACCAGCTCATGTCAAACACTAGCTAACGGAACATGGGAGATATATATAGATGACTTATTAGGACTGAACGACTTTTGGTGGACGATAAACATTGGAAGCGAAGAAGGAGAAGATTTAATCTGTGGCGAACTTGACCTACAAGGTTGCCTTGCAAACAGTGAAGAATGCAGCTGGGTATATTCTGGTTCAACATGTGTTGACCAATACTGTTACGCATATGATGGTAACTTTGCAAGTTGCAACTCAACAAACGGCTGTGAATGGGACGCTGGCAGATCTGAATGTAATCCAACTGGAACCAGTATTTGCGGAAACGGATACTTAGAATCCGGAGAACAATGTGACGATTCAAACACAGATAACGATGACGGATGCAACTCTGGTTGTCAAGTCGAAAGTGAACCTGAAGAAAGCAACATTCTTACAATATTATCTCCTGTTGAAAGTGCAAACCTTGACAGCAGTACAGTATCAGTAAGTTATAATGTAACAGCAGCACCAGCAAATTATCAAAAAACAAAGATAATATTGAATGCTTTAAGTGTTGAAAGAGTAGATGCACTACCTGGAGAGTTTTCTTACGAATTTACAGAAGTGAATGCAAACGGCGCACATAACTTAATCATTGAATTAGTAAATTCAACAAATAATGATTCAATAGTTTCGAATAATGTGACTTTTGCAACACAATGGGGATACATAACTTGTACAGGAAGCACACCAGCTAATGCAATAATGTATATGGACGGATTACCAAGACAAAACTGCATATCAGTAAACCCATATGGTATAGAGATAGGAAATCACACATTTGAAATAAGAGCAGACGGTTATGAAAGTTACTTCGGCAACTTCACTATAACAACCGGACAACAAATCAATTATACAGAAAACTTAGTCTTAATTCAAGGTGGAGACAATGAGAGCAGTATGTTTGCAGAGTTGAACTTGACAAATACTCAGATAACAAGCAACGAGACGCACATCGACTTCAAGATGTATGTTGAAAACTTATCCAACACTCCTATGTGTGAAGCGCCTAATTTGATGCCTGGTGAGTTTGAAAGATGGCAAGTGGCATTTGATACTGATGGACTTGAAAATGGTTGTGATTTTAACTTTGAATGCAATGGAACAGAAGACTTTAAGTTGAATGTTGAGATGACCTGGAACGGCACACAATTCCCTGAGTTTGCAGTTTGGAACGGAACAGACTTTGAAACAGATGGAAGTGCAGATATGTACTATGAAAAAAACTGTGATGAAAACTCCATACTATTAAGAACAACGCTTAGCGAGATAGGAATGGAAGAGGGTGGAGAAATATCTACCATATTTGCATCAGAATATCAAAATGGAAACAGTTCAACAATAGTGAGAACGATAAACGCAGGATACACAGTTGGAGGACAACCAGAGGAAAGCTCAAATGTAACTCTTTCAGGATATTTGGTTTACCCTGATGGCTCTGTAGTTCCGAATGAAGGAATTGAACATTTTAATCTTCATGTACATACAGATCTAGGAAACGACTACATTTACTATATTTTTGACAGTAATTATTTTGAAATTAGCTTAATTCCAAGAACTTATGATGCTCTTTTTGCAGAAATTCAACTAATCGGTGCTGATGAAGAAGATAACTCTATTCAAATAAACAATTATTCATTGAGTGAGAACACAGAACTAAACTTTACAGCGATGTATGATTCTGAATTAACAATAGATATAATAACGTCTGATGATGAGTATCTAACATTAGGAGAGGAAGAAAACTACTATTTAAACATCACAATTGGCCCAGCAGGACAATTTACATACATAAATTATTCAGTAGATGTAGGAGTTTATACTGCGAATAAATATGAACCTATGGAATTTATTATTGGTAATTTTCTGCAAAACATATCTATTAGTCCAGGAGAATCACTTCTTTTAGGACCAATACTAACACACATCGTTAATCAAACTTACATGACAAACGTATCTGTAGACGCAGGTCTTTATAAATTTGACTATGGATTCGCATTTGACAATAAAACAGGCTCAATATTAGCATGGCATTTTAAAGATGAAACTGAAAGCAGAACTGTTCTTGGTGGTAATGAAACACCAAACAATCAATCAGGTCTTGAAGGAAACATTACTGGTTCAATTATTCCAAACGTAACTATAGACATATTTAATGCCAGTAATGATGAATTTATTACATCAATTCAAACTGATGAAAACTCTGAGTTCGCAGTTGATTTGGCTCCCGGAATGTATAATATACAAACCAATATGCCACCAGATTATGCATTCCCATACATGATTGTGGATGTTGAGAATGTTAATATTACAACTAGAGAAACAATGTATATCTCAGTACCACACATAAATGGAATACCTCTAGCAAATAATGTACCTATTACAGGACTTTTAGAGTTAGAGAATGGAACCCCTGTGAATATAAGCATGTTTGTTAACAACACAGATAACTTTGGAATAAATGTAACATTTCAAATCAATGCTTCAGAAACAGGAGACACAGCATTATATGATGGAGAAATGGCTTATATCACAGGTGGCTCTTTTAACACTTTATCTTATCAAATAGTACCAAATATTTTAGGATTACATATGAATGGACTAGTAATTAATTTAGAATTAGAAATTGATGCTAATGAAGTGTTACAAGGATCAATCGCTAGTGGATCAATGCTAAGAGTTGCTATTGATGATGTAAGAATACCTGTAAATGTGACTGGAGGAATCTAAAATGACAAAGAAAACAATAACAAAAATCTTGGTCTTGATGATCGTAATGATAACAATGATGTTTAGTGTTCAAGCAGCAACACTGACGTGCCAGCAAGTAAGCAGCGCAAACCTTGAGATATCTCAATTTGCAAGTAAAACAGTAGAGATAAGATGTACTGCAAGCGGAGGAACTGTATCAAACATACAAATAACACCAAACTCGAACCCATCAACAGGACTGACAATTGCAAACAGCCAAAGCATGAGTTCAAGTATAAGCGACCAGTCATCAAGTACAGGAAAATGGACTGTTACAGGCGACTCACCAAACACATACACTATATCTTATACGATTTCCAGCAGTGGAACAAATAGTTGGACAGGCGCAAGTACAACAACAGCAGACGTTCAATCAACAGCACAACTAACAGTTGAATACGTTCTACCACCAAGCATCTTTACACCAACAGTCGACAGCTTAGACTACAGAATCACAAATATTGGCGGAACAACTGCAACAAATGTCAAGATGGCATTATACAACGGAGCAACACTAGTATACGGACCAACAGACTACCCAGTAGTTGAAGGAATAGCTGCTGGCGCAACAACAGCACTCCAATGGACCAATCAAACAGGATTCAACGAGTCAGGAACCTACACAACAAAAGTCTACATCGGAGAAATACTACATGACAGTGCGACAACGACAGTTAATGCAGCAGGCGGCAGTTCAAGTTCTGTTAATCAAACAACAGGTTGGAATCTACAATCACTTCCAAAAAGTCCAACTAATAATTCTGTTGGAGCAGTTTTGAGTAGTCTGTCTGGTAAGTTTCAATCAGCCCATGTTTGGGATGCAGAAAACACAACTTGGTTGGATTATGACGCAATTTTTTCAGAATGGGCAGAATTTAGTTTAATTGATGAAACAAAGGGTTTTTGGCTTTACATAACTCAAGAAGAAGCACAGCTTAATGTTACTGGAACTGATGTTTCATCTGTAAACATCACTCTTTATCCTGGATGGAACCTTATTGGTTATCCGTTGTCAACAACACAAAATGTGACTGATGCATTAACATCTATCTCAGGACAATATGATGATGTTTGGACATTCTCAGGAACCACAGCTCTAAACTTCAACCCTGATCCTGATTTCCAAGTTTTTGCAGACTTCACACAAATGGAACAAGCAAACGGATATTGGGTTAGAGTAACTGCTGGCTCACCAATTACATTGGAGTTAAACTGAGGAAAAAATGAAAAGAATAATTTTTTTATTTTTTATATTGATTTTAAGCATAAACATGATTTATGCCATTCCACAAATACCAGTATCTTTCATAGGCACAGTCAAAGGCTCTGATGATGCAGTTGCTGCAAATGAAGTAATCACAGCAGTATCAAATATTGAAACAAAAGATACAACCACTGATGCTTCAGGAGTTTATAATATAAGATTTGACGCTGATAATCCTGACACTAGTGTAAAAGATGGTTTAGTAATTGGTGACAGAGTTGAATTCAAATATGAAGGTTCAATAATCAAAACCATAACAGTTTCAGATTTTGGAAATACAATTGTTGACTTAACAATTCCAAAAGAAACAAGCAGTTCATCATCAGAAAGCATAGTTCCAGAAGTTGAAACTTTAGAAAATGAAAGTGAAGAAATAATTAATCAAACTCAAGAAGGAGAAGAACAAATTAATTCAACAGAACAATTGATTGAAAATAATGATAATTTAACAGAAGAAGGAAACTTAATGGATGACATAACAGAAAAAAAAGATGAAGTCAAAAACAATAACAAATTAGCACCATATATAATAGCTATAATATTAGTTATAATAATCATAATTATTTTTTTCAGAATAATAAAAAAGAGGAAATGAGGGGACAAAATGAATAAAAAACTCAACACAGTATTATTTGTAATAGTAATGGTATTATCTGCCATTTTTGTTTTAGCACAAGCACCACCAGATATAGATGCAAATATCTATGGTTATGTAAATTACAGCAACAACTCAAGAGTTGGAGCAGGATTTAATGTTACTGCATGGATTGGTGGAGTACAAAAAGGGACTATAGGACAAACTATTGGGTCTGGTTCATATCAAGTAACACTCAACACATCCGAATATCTAGTGGGAGATAATGTAACACTTATTGTTAACCAATCAGGACATTACGGCACTGTATTAAAAACCAATGTCCAAAAAGGTTCAAATTATCCCGACAATATCGTGTTAACAGATTACCAAGCACCTTCTGCAGTTATAGGACTCACAGCAACAGTAATCAATACTGGAAACCAATTGAATCTTTCTTGGACTGCAAACACAGACGATACTCAAGGATATAAATTGTACAAAGATGGAACATTAATAGCTACAATAACCCCAAAATCAAATAATAGCTATTTGGATTCCGGACTTACAAACGGACAAACATATACTTATAAGATTTCAGCTTATGATTCAACACCAAACTATGCTTCTAATACAACTACGACAAGAGTTCCACAAGATAGTGTTGCTCCTGGTCAAGTCTCAACTCCTAGTGTTCTTGCAAGCAATCAAACAGTATTTTTATCATGGAGTGCTGTAACTGCTAATGCATCTGACCTTCTTGGTTATCATGTATTTGGTAACTCTAGTGATTCATGGACTTTGTTAAACACAACTTCCAGTTCTATTTTAAACATCACATACACTGGTCTTGATAACAACCAGCCATATTATTATAAGGTTAGAGCTTTTGATGATGACGGTAATAACGGAAATTTTTCAAATGTCGTCTCAGGCACTCCTTCGGAAAGACCCACGATTACTGCAATAACTAGTAGTGGTTCTATTGTTATGTCAAGTGTATTTATCAATTTCTCTATCGCATCAGGTACTGCTATGGACACTGTTTGGTACAGAGTTTACAATTTATCAGTAATTCAACAATCTGATAATCAAACAAATTCCACATCTGTTGGAACTTCTTGGTCTTACAGTATTAGTCCTTCTTCATGGGATGAAAACGAGGTTTATACTATTACTGTTTTTGCAAATGACACTAATGGACAATACATTCAGGAGAACTTCACCTACTCTGTTGATGACACTGTTCCGAGTGTTCCCGTCCTTAGTGTTAATATTAGCGAAAATGATAACATCGTAAAAAGCACAACAAACATCATTATTGATGCACTTGTTACGGATGTTAATCAAGCAGGATTAATTGTAACTGTGGGTGTTAATGGTACAGAAGTTTCTATGTTAAACGATTCATCTGTCACAAACTACCAGGCTACAGCAACTCCCGCAGAACTTGGTTGTTCAGAAGGTTCTTGTACTATTAAATTCAAAGCTGTGGATATTGCAGGTAACATCAATGATTCCACAGAGTACACTTTCACTGTTGATGACACTGCACCTGCTGTTTTTGGTGCTAACACAGATGATTCTGATAATAAAGTAAAAAGCAGTGATTCAATAAATATCACTGTTAACGTAACTGATTCTGTTGGAATTGTCTCGGTTGTTGTTAATGGAACTTCAATGACTAATATTGCTGGAAACATCTGGTCAACAGTTAATACAACTGCTGATTTTGGATGCACAAGTGATGGAGCATGTGTTCTTACTTTTGTCGCAACTGATAATGCCACCAACACTAATAGCTCTACAACTTTGACAATAACTGTCGATGATACTGCACCTGCAGTTTTCAGTGCAAACACAAGTGATTCTGATAACATTGTTAATAGTACAAACAGCATAACTATTTCAGTTAATGCAACAGATACAAATAATGTTTTAAGCGTTCTTGTTAATGGCACATCTATGAGTCAATCAGGAAGTGTTTGGTCAACAACTAATGCAACTTCTGATTTTGGTTGCATAAGTGATGGCGCATGCGTTCTGACTTTTGTAGCAACAGATAGTGTCACTAATGTTAATAGTACAACAACATTAACAATTACTGTTGATGATACAAAACCAGTTATTAACTCAGTAGCGCTATCAAGCAACTATGTTCAAAATAACACAAATGCAACTGTAACAGTTAATGCTACAGATACAAATATTTTAATTGTTTCTGCTGAAGGCGTTAATCTTACTAGAAGCGGTGATATTTGGACTGGAACAATCTCTCTGACAACAAGTCCTCTTAATATTGTTGTAACAGACAAAGCAGGAAATACTGCAACCGATAACTCTGTAACTTTCATAATAGATGATACTGCGCCTGTTGTTAGTTCTGTAGTTCTTGATGATTATTATATCAAGAGCACTCAGAGCGTTTCGTACATCGTCAATATCACGAATGAAGACAACACGACTATTGCATCTGTTGTTGTTGAAGGAAACAGTCTTTTATGGAATGGATCTTTCTGGACGGGTTTAGGAACAACTACTGCTGATGGTTATGTTAACATTACAGTTACTGACAACGCAGGAAATGTTGGAACTAATAACAGTTACACTTATACTGTTGATAATGTCTTGCCAGTAATTACTGTAAATTATCCAACAAATAATTTAACTATAACTAATGCTGATGGAAACGTGACTTTTAACATGACTATTGTTGAAGTAAATCTTTCAATGGCAAACATCTCTGTTGATAGCGGTTCATGGACTGCTGGAACTACTAGCAGTGGAACTGTAACTTTGACTATTGCAAACATACAAGCAGGTCTTCATACAGCAGTTTTCACAGCTATTGATGAAGCTTCAAATAGTGCTATAAGTGTTTCTAAAACTTTCAGAGTGAACAGACCTGTTAATTTATCTCAGGTTGCAAACACCATAAGAACTAGTGTTGGGTCGTCTTTGATGACTGGTTTCAGAGTTAAGGAGAACACAACCGACCTTACTAGCAACACAACTCTTGTTAATAAAACTTTAAATATTGAGATGGATTTAAACGTTTCAGGAGTCACTATAGGTGTTAAAATTCCAGAATTTAGCGGTCTTGATGCCAACTGGAATCAATTGTTCACCATTGAATCAAATGAGAGTTCAAGCAAGGGTACAATTGCAACTCAAAGAGCTGGAACAACCATTCAAAAATTAGTATTGTTTCAAAGCGCTTCAAATTTCTTGGCTGAAAACGCTTATAGAAGGGGAGCAGTCATAACTTTCAGTGAAGCATTATCAAGCAGAGATGTATTATTCATCGCTGATGATGATGGTAATACTGTTTATGGGTTATCTCTATGTACAGGTGGCGCTCCATCAGGAGCAATCACAACAACCAACATGTGTTATCTTAACACAACAACTAACGTAACTGTTTACATACCGCACTTCTCTGGTGCTGCACTTGCAAATGATACTACCGCGCCTGTTGTAAATATTACAAGCCCAATTAATGATAGTGTTGCTGATAACAGCATCATGACTTTGACTTTTGATGTGTATGAAGCAAATCCTCGTTCAACAAATTTCTGTTGGTACCAGTTGAATTCCAGCATTTATGGAACTCCTGACTTAATTGATTTTACGAGAATTGGTTCTTCAACTAAATATACATACACGGTTAATATTAGTGATGTTAGAGATGATGTATATACTTTGATTGTTAATTGTACTGATCAGAATAACAGAACAGGAACTCAAAGTTATACTGTCAATGTATCTGATAGTGTTGCACCTGTGATTTTATCAACAGGCCCTACAGGAGAACAATCTACTAGCAGTTCTACAAAGACTGTGACTTTATCAACAACGACTAATGAAAAGGCTGAGTGTAGATACTATGCTAATAATAGGGTTTTCAGTTCCATGACTTCTGTTTTTGATGGTAATGGCACAACAAGTCATAGCGCCACAGTTTCGTACTCTGCAGATTCAAGTTCAGAAACATTTTATGTTAGATGTAAAGACTTGAGTGGTAATGAGAACAATGTATCTTCAACCATTACATTCTCAGTTAATGTTGGTTCTGGAACGACTGGTGGTGGAGTTGTTATTGCTACAACACCTGTTTATGCTAAAGTTTGGAATGAGATTCCTGCAGGTTCAACTGAAAAAATTTCAATTTCAGTTGCAAACTTGCCAGTTAATTCTTTGAGTTTTGAAACACTCAATGACATTTCTGGCGCTAAGATAGATATTAAAGCATTATCTGCTGCACCTGCAACTGCTGGAGCTATAAAAAACAAAGCTTACAAGTATCTAAGCTTGACTAAGACCAATATTAATGACGCTGACATTACTGGTTTTACTATTGGTTTTAAGGTTGAGAAATCTTGGTTGTCTGAGAATTCTGTTGGAAAAATAAACATTGTCTTAATGAGATTTGCTGATAGTTCTTGGAATGAACTTGAAACAAGCATTGAAAGTGAAGATAGTGACTATATTTATTTCAAAGCAATAAGTCCTGGTATGAGTTATTTTGCTATTGGAGAAAGAGATGTCGTTGTTCATGAAACAGAGGCGACTCCTGAAGAAGAAATTGAACCAACTACTGAAATACAACCGGAAGATGATATACAACCAGCTCATGAAGATGATGAGGAAACAGAAGCAGGTAAAGATGAATCAACTATTAAAGAGCCACCTGTCGCTATGATTCTTTGGATTGTTGTAATAATTGTTGCAGTGATAATTGTTGTTTTCGTCTTCCTTGAAGAAAAGAAGAAAAAGGGTTGTTCTATATGTAACTTTTTTAAACCAAAAGCTAAAAAAGAAGCAAAAAATGATGACGCATCAGTTGATAAAGAGAGTGAAAAAGCTAATAAAGCCAATCAACAGTATGAGAAGCTGGAGAGTTTTATAAAAACTCATTTTGAGCGTGGCTTGACTGAAAAGGATATTAAAGGAACTCTTTTGAAGACTGGCTGGACTGAAGAACAGATGGCTCCTTACTTGAAAAAGTATAGAAAATAAATTTTTTATTTTTTAATTTCTTTTCTTATCTTCTTTGTTTTTATTCTATTTTGTAAACCACAACAAAAACAAATTACTTTATCACTTAATAGTGATTAAAAATAGAAAGATTTAAATATGTGAATCCATTCCCAAAAAACAAAGAAAATATTTAACAAATCCGGAGAGGTAAAAAAAATGACTATAAAACTAAACCCTACAACAATTGAAGGAACAAACACAAATAATCTCAGCGAACTCTGTCAAGATCAACTAGAAAATAATGAAACAGCTAACAAAATAACTAAAAAACTAACAGCGTACGCAGTTCCATTTACAACAGAAAGTTTTAAAGATCTATATGATGAAATCTCAGAAGCATTTGAAGAACTCTATTCACCAATAGAAGTTACAGAAACATATATAGAAACAAAATCTGCAAGCATAAACAACCTTGACGATTTAGATCAAATACCAGTAGAAAAACTCAAAGTCGGAAGCAGAATAGAATTCGAAACAGAAGATGAAACATTAAAAGGAAAACTCTACATCGGACACAAAGGAGACATTATTCCCTTACTAAAAGAAGGGTTAACAGATAAAGTGGTTGAATACGATCAAGTAGAAGTATTAAAACATTCAGCGAAAACCACTGGAAGAATTATCGGTGCAATGATTTTGGCTTCAATACCAGTACTAGGATGGGCAGCAGCAGCAGATCAAGGAAGAAGAATATACAACGATTTAAATGCAAACGCACACTTCACGCTTGAACTAACCCCATTAAAAGAAGTGGAAGCATCAAAAGCAGCACAATACCAAGCATTCGTAGAAACAATAAAAAACTAATTTTTTTATTTTTACATTTTTTCTATTAAATTATTTTTCTTCTTAAATTACCTTTTCACAGTAATTAAAAAGGTCAAGATTTAAATACAAAACAACATTTCCTAAATTAACAAAAGTTATAGGAGGGCAAAATGTCAAATCTCGTAAGTGTCATAAAAGGAACAAGATATCTGTCTATAGGTGCAAAAGGAACAATACCAGATTACTTAACAAAAATTGCGAAAAGTCATAATACCGAAACATTTCAAAAACTATACCAACAAATAGAACGAGCATTTCAGTCATACAAAGAAATAGAACCAACATTTGTTAAAATCAAAACAAAAAATATGACTGCAGACAAAATCGAAGATTTAGAAATCTTAAAACCCGAAAAACTAATGGTTGGCAGTAGAATACAATTTCAAACAAAAGATAACAACATCGAAGGATTACTATTCATAGGACATCTAGGAGATATTCTTCCAGAATTAAAATACGGGCCATATCTCGAAGTACAACCTGTAGAAGGACACAAAGATGAATACGTAAAAAAATTCGCAGAACCAATGCTAAGATTAGGACTTGGAACAATTGCAACAAGTATTGTAAAAAACGCAACAAAAAAAGCAATTTTCAGCGGGCTAATCATCACAGACCAAGTAAGAAGAACATACAATAGCATGAATGCAAAAGCACACCACACACTCAGATTAACAATACATGATGAAAGAACCATATTTGACAAAGAATATCAAACAGTTCTTGCAAAACTAAGAGTATACTTAAAATGAGCCTATACCTAAAAAGAAGCGTAATCACAGGAACAAACTATCAGCTAAAATTAGGAGATAAAGGAAGCGTTCTCGAAAACTTAACAAGAATAGCAACGTCAATAAACGCCAAAAAATTTCAAGAAATATACCAAGCAATAGAAACAAAATTCAAAACATATTATCAACCAATAAAAGCATTAGACACACAAATATGGATTAAAAAAGAAGAAATAAAAGACCCAAATGATCTCGGACACAAAACTGGAGTTGTCAAAATAGAAAGCAAAATACACTTTCAAACAATAGATAAAACAATTGAAGGATGCTTATACATAGGACATCCAGGCGATATACTGCCGGTTTTTAACCCAAAAAGGAAATCAGCCGAAGCAAACACTATCGATGGAGACACAAAAGACTTGGTAAAAAAATGGGGTTTACTGGGGATAAGAACAAACATCAGCATTACAGCTGGAAAAATGTTATTTAAATTCAACCCGATAACCGCGTATGCTGCATTAATCGACCAAGGTAGAAGAATGTACAATGAGATAAATCACAATGCACATTACACAATCGAGTTATTACCTAAAGAAAAATTGGAAGCAAAAGATGCAGAAAAATATTTTTTAACAATAAAAGAACTAAAAAACATGTGAGAATAAAAATGGAACCAGAAGAAAAAAAAGAAAACGAACAAAAAAAAGTCATTCGAAAAATAAAATATAAAAGCTTTACAAAACAACCAATACTTAACAATCTAAGCAGAATAGGTATTCCGCTAACAACAACCGACTTCAAAAATGTATATGGACAAATAGAAAAAGCATTTGAAAACTACAAACCAATAAAAATTACGAAAACACATATTTCAACCAAAACAGGAATTATTCAAAACATTGAAGATTTAGAAGTTTTAAACGAAGAAAAACTAAGGTTTGGAACCGAAATAAAATTTCAAACAACTGATAATACGATAAAAGGTAAACTATTTATTGGTCATGGAGGCGACTATCTACCAGAAGTACAAGAACTACTTAAAAAAAACATTGTCGCACCAACACCTAAAGATGAAGATTATGTGAGAGTAAGTGGAAAAATGGCAGGACATCTGACAATTGCTACAGTTTTAGGATCAGCAGTAGAAAAACTATTCTTGCCATTCGGATTTGTTGTCTTAGGTGATCAGGCCAGAAGAGCTTACAACACAATAAATGCATACTCCCACTACACAATCGAGATTGAACCAAAAAAAATATTAACAGAACAACACGATTTATTCTTATACACAAATCTGATTCTCGACTTAAAAAAAATATAACTTTGAAATTATTGTTTTTAAATAATTTGTTTTCTTGTTATCTGTAAATAGTCGACCGATTCTCAGATAAAGCCCTAAAAAACGAAAACTTTATATATAACCTACAACTACCTTAACTTAACTTCGTTGACCTTAAGTCAACAAAAGACGATTGTTAAAATAAAGTAATTTTTCAAGTTTTCAAAATCAAAAGAGGAAACAAACATGACTGGAAAAAAAGAAAGCAAAAAATCTGCAGAAAAAATCACAGAAAAAACAAAAGAACAAAAAATCATCGAACTCACAAACGACTTACAAAGAGTACAAGCAGAATTTGAGAACTACAGAAAAAGAACAGAACAAGAAAACATCAAATTCAAAGAATGTTCAGAAGCAGAACTAATAAAAATGCTCCTGCCAACACTGGACAACTTTGAACTAGCACTAAAAAACAAAACCACAACAAAAGAATTCAGCAAAGGAATAGAACTAATCTATGCTCAATTATATGAAATATTAGAAAACGCAGGACTAAAAAAAATAGAATGCACAGGAGAAAAATTCAACCCATACAAACACGAAGCATTACTAACAGAAGAATCAGATAAAGAACCAAACATAATCCTTGAAGAACTACAAAAAGGATATACATTCAAAGAAAGAATTTTAAGACACACAAAAGTAAAAGTATCAAAATAAGACAATATTTTGGAACAATAAAAATCCTTGATTTTTAAAAGTATCAAAATAACAAAAATATTTTGGAACAATAAAAATCCTTGATTTTTAAAAGTATCAAAATAACAAAAATATTTTGGAACAATAAAAATCCTTGATTTTTAAAAGCATCAAAATAACAAAAATATTTTGGAATACCAAAAATCTTTGATTTTTGAAAATAACAATAACAAAACAAAAAACCGGAGGAAAGTAAAATGGAAAAAATAATCGGAATTGATTTAGGAACAACATTTTCAGCAGTAGCAGTCCTTGAAGGAGGAAAACCAGTAATAATACCTAACGCAGAAGGACAAAGAACGACACCATCAGTAGTGAGTGTGACAGAAGACGGAGAAAGACTTGTTGGACAAGTAGCAAAAAACCAAGCAATATCAAACCCAGAACACACCGTCGCAAGTATAAAGAGATATATGGGATCAGACCATAAAGTAACCATCAACGGAAAAACATACACACCACAAGAAATAAGCGCAATGGTTCTACAAAAACTAAAAAAAGACGCAGAAAGCTATTTAGGACAAGAAGTAAAAAAAGCAGTCATAACAGTCCCAGCATATTTTGAAGACAGCCAAAGACAAGCAACAAAAGACGCAGGAAAAATAGCAGGACTCGAAGTATTAAGAATTATAAACGAACCAACAGCAGCAAGTCTCGCATACGGCCTTGAAAAAGGACACGACCACACAGTATTAGTCTTTGATTTTGGAGGTGGAACATTTGATGTATCAATACTCGAGCTAGGAGATGGTGTATTCGAAGTAAAAGCCACAAACGGAGACAACCAATTAGGAGGAGACGACATCGACCAACTCATAGTAGAATGGATGGCTAACGAATTCAAAAAACAACAAGGAATAGACTTAAGAGAAGATAAAACTGCACACCAAAGATTAAAAGAAGCAGCAGAAAAAGCAAAAGTAGAATTATCATCAAAACTCAAGACAACAATAAACCTGCCATTTATAACTGCAAATAGTTCAGGACCAAAACATCTAAACATGGACTTGTCAAGAGCAGAGTTTGAAAAGATGATTGACAACATCCTGGAGAAACTCAAAGTACCAACACAACTAGCTCTAAAAGATGCTAAGATGAAACCAGCAAATATCGATAAAGTAATATTTGTTGGTGGAAGTACAAGAATACCAGCAGTTGAGCAACTAGTAAAAGACCTCATTGGAAAAGAAGGAGACAAATCAGTTAATCCTGATGAAGCAGTTGCAATGGGTGCAGCAATACAAGCAGGAATTCTTGGCGGAGAAGTAAAAGATGTATTATTACTGGATGTAACACCACTAAGCTTAGGAATAGAAACCCTTGGAGGTGTGTTTACAAAATTAATTGAAAAAAATACAACAATTCCAACAAAGAAAAGCCAGATATTCTCAACAGCAGCAGATAGTCAAACAGCAGTAACAATAAGAGTATTCCAAGGAGAAAGAAGTATGGCTGCAGACAACAAACTATTAGGACAATTTGACCTCATAGGACTACCGCCCGCACCAAGAGGAATACCACAAATAGAAGTTGGATTTGACATCGATGCAAATGGAATAGTTCATGTAAACGCAAAAGACCTTGGAACTGGAAGAGAACAAAGCATAAAAATTACAGCCACAACAAATCTCTCAGAAGAAGAAATCGAAAAAATGAGACAAGAAGCAGAAAAACACTCTGATGAGGATAAAAAGAAAAAAGAAGAAGTGGAAGTAATAAATCAAGCAGACACACTCGTCTACTCAACAGAAAAACTCTTCAAAGATTTTGAAGGGAAAGTTGACAAGAAAGAAGTTGAAAGCATAAAAGAAAAAATTGAAGACTTGAAAAAGCTCTTAAAAGAAGAAAAGAAAGACATAGAAGCACTAAAAAAGAAGATTGAAGAAGTAAACCAAATAGTGCAAAAAGCAAGCACAGAAATGTATCAAAAAGTTGCAGCTGAACAACAAGCAAAACAACAACAAGAGCAAGAAGCAGGAAATCAAGAAAAGGAAACAAAAGACAAAAAAGGCAAAGAAAAAGTCGTTGATGCAGATTTCAAAGAAGAAAAAGACGAAAAGAAAAAGAAAAAATAATTTTTTTATTTTTTTTCTTCGTTAATTTTTTAAACTAAAGCAGTTCCTAAGATGAAAGAATGAAAATAAAAAAGCTTTTGATAAAAAATTATAAGAGCATTGAAAAGCTTGAAATAGACAATTTAAACGATTTAAATATTTACATAGGTAAAAACGACGCAGGAAAATCAAACATTATAAAAGCCTTAGACTTACTTTTCAACGCAAACCCACAAACAAACTGGCAACAACCAAAAATAACAACCGAAAACGAATTAGAAACAATTTATGATAAAGAAATAAAATACTTGTTCTTCAAAAAAGATGAACCTGAAGCAGAAATCACAGCTTATATCGAAGTCAAAAAACAAGAACTTGAAAAACTAGGATTACAATTAGACCTAAAAAATAATTATGAACTGGTTTTCTCAAGAAAAATCTGCACTGAAAACAACACAACAAAAGTTTCGATTGAATTTATAAGACTGGATAAAAAAATAATATTAAGAACATCTGATGAAAAAGAAAGGTTTCTAACAAAAAAAGGAAATTATACAAACAATTATGAAGAGTTCATCGGAAAAAACTTGCTTTTAGAACTTCAAAACCAATTCATATTAGTGCCTGCAAACAGGAACATAATCAGAGACCCAACCCCGAATTCCGAAAAAAACCAAGTTGAACAATACATAAAAGATTCACTAATAAAACTTGCAAACAGTGAAGATAAAGACAAAAAACTTTTATTTGAACAATTCAAAATATTCATAGATAACATATCGCCTCTTATTGAAGAAGTACAATCAGTAGAACATGAGGGAAAAATACATGACCTTAAGTTTTTATCAGGAGAAAAAACAGAAATACCCCTATCCATAATAGGGGCCGGAAATAATGAATTACTCTTGCTACTGCATGAAATAATAGTCTCAGGAGGAAAAATTCTTGCAATTGAAGAACCAGAAATTCATCTTCATCCAGAAGCTGAAAGAAAGCTTTATAGAATGATGAAAGAATTCTCATCAACAACACAAATGTTCATCATCACACACTCACCAGTCATGGTTGAACCTAATCAAATAAAAAATCTTTACAGGATTGTAAAAGAAGGGGAAAAAACAGTTATTTACTGCATGAAACAAGAAGATTATATCGACACAGAAAGATTAAAACAAGAGTTGAACAGCGAAAATTGTGAAATGTTTTTTGCAGACAAAGTGTTACTAGTTGAAGGCATATCAGACAAAATAATGATGGAAGGATTAATAGAAAAATACTCCAAATCGACTAAAGAAATAAAAGTCGTTGCAAGCTTTAGCAAAGACAATTTTGAAATCTATTCACAACTATTGAAAATATTCAAAATTCCATATGCAATCATGACCGACCTTGATTCATTAAAAGGACACTATCAAATAAAACCCATTTATGAACTATTAAGAAGAAAACAGTTCAAAAAAAGATACGAAAGAATTGACTATTTAAAAACAAAAAACATATTTGTACTCTCAAGAGGTGCATTAGAAGATTCATACCCATCAAAATACAAACGGCACTTATCAAAACCATTAGATGCTTTATACGCACTAAACAACTTAACAGACGAAGATTACTGCTCTAAACAAATGAAAGACTTAAGAGAAGTAGTAGAGGCATTATAAATGACTGAGAAAGATTATTATAAAATTTTAGATGTGAATAAAAACGCTTCAAAAGAAGAGATAAAAAAAGCGTATAAAAAACTTGCAAAGAAATATCACCCTGACTTGAATAAAGATGATCCTGACGCTGAAACAAAGTTTAAAGAAATAAATGAAGCTGCAGCAGTTCTTGGAGATGACCAAAAAAGACAACAATATGACCAATTCGGACCTGAAAGTTTCAAACACCAAGGAAGCGGTGCAGGAGGATTTTCAGGATTTGATTTCTCAGACTTTGGATTTGACCAATTTGATTTTGGGGACATATTTGATACATTCTTTGGAGGTGGCGGACAAAGACGCAGCCGAAGTTCTCACCATAGAAAAAGAGGGAATGATCTTTTAACAGAATTAGAAATCACACTTGAAGAAGCAGCTTTTGGAACAACAAAAAAAATCAATATAAGAAAAAAAGACACTTGTCCTGATTGTGAAGGAAAAGGTGGAACAAATATTACGACTTGTGATGAATGTGACGGTTCTGGAAGAATAACTGAAGCACAAAGAACACCATTCGGAATATTCCAAACTACCAGAACCTGCAGAACCTGTGGCGGAAACGGACAAACATTCAAAAATATCTGCGACACCTGCAGTGGAGCAGGCATAGTGAATAAAGAAAAAAAGATAAGCGTTGATATTCCTGAAGGAGTAGAAGACGGATCCAGACTCAGACTCGGAGGAGAAGGAGAAGCAGGATATAGAGCTGGAGGTTCAGGTGATTTATTTGTAGTTGTGCATGTAAAACCTCATGAAATATTTGAACGACAAGAAAACAATACGTACTTAGAAATACCAATAAGCTTTATACAAGCAGTGTTTGGTGATGAAATAGATGTTCCAACACTCAAAGGCAAAGCTACAATAAAAATTCCTGCAAGCACTCAAACAAACACAGTCTTTAAAATGAGAGGAAAAGGAATCCCTTATCTGCACAGCTATGGAGCAGGAGACCAACTTGTAAAAGTTATTGTTCAAACACCAGAAAAGCTTTCTAAAAAACAAAAAGAACTATTAAAAAAGTTCGCTGATGAATCAGGAGAAGACGTTAAACCACAAAAAAACCTGTTTAAAAAAATATTTATGTAGAACAATTACTATCTAATAGCCGGAGTTATGTGGTGCACCAACCAAACAGAATCATCATATAAAAGATAATCTTTTTTCAAAGTATTAGTTATCTTATTGGCTTCCCTATTATGAATCTCACCATATTTTCTGACTTCCTTTAAAGCTAAAGGCCCGCCACCATTAATCTTTTTAAAATTAATCTTAAAATAACCATCCTCTGCGTCTGTTGCAGGATATCCATCCGGTAAGAAGTTTCTGCATTTAATATGTAAAAAAAGATGATGAGGTATAGAATAATGTCTTTCTCCAGCACAAATGTTAAAATGTTCTAAAGATTCTAACAACAACTCCACAACTTGTCTATGAGTGGGTCTTTTATACCAAGCACCGTGTTTTTTGCACACAAGACAAGTATTATATCGTTCTGCAAGACCAACCCTATCAACATGACGATCAAGCATATTATCAAGAACCCTTTCAGGTATCAAAATAAAACAGCGCTTTTTTCTACTAATCTTTATTTTTATTAAAACCATTAATCTCACTCAAACAAATATATCACTCAAATAAATATCAATGAAATCCATTTACCAACAAAAAAAGTTATTATGATAACTATTATTGCAATAACAATGTGCTCCATGATTACACCAAATGGTTTCTTATCTTGTTTTTTTGCAATGAAATAACTAATTAAACCTAATGAAAATAAGCCCCACACAACACTTATAATCACTGCAGTAGACAATTCAAAAAGCAAAACTGGAATTAAAAAAGTTAGTGCAAAAAAGAATTTTGAACCAAGAGTGGAAAGAGTTGACAACCAAACACTCTTAGAAGAACTACGATTAGACTCTTGAGATATATGAATTCCTAGAGCATCAGAAAAAGCATCAGCAATCGCAATCGTTAGGATTCCACCAACAACCGCTATTTTTGAATTCGTCCCAATACTAAGGCCAATCATCAAACCAAGTGTTGTAATTATTCCCGATGTCAAACCAAAACTAATACCAATTCTAATTGCCTTTTCCATAATTTTCAACTTAAAAAAAAACAACTATTAAAATGTTTTGATAAAAAGGTTTTATCGTTACAAACTTATAAACAAGCCTTTTGTAAATATTTATAAACATCTTTTTTCTTCTTAAAAAGATATGATCATCCTTGGAATTGAAAGCACAGCACACACGTTTGGAGTTGCAATACTCAACGAGAGAAAAGTACTCGTCAACATTAAAGACAGTTTTACAACAGAATCAGGCGGCATGATTCCAAGAGAATCTGCAGAACACCACATCGCTGTATGCGATATTGTTTTGAAAAAAGCTTTAGAACAAGCCAAAATCTCATTGGATGAAATTGATGTCATTTCCTTTTCTCAAGGTCCGGGCATTGGCCATTGTCTGCGTGTAGGAGCAATTGTCGCGAGAAGTCTGTCGCTTTTATTAAAAAAACCACTTGTAGGAGTCAATCACTGCATTGCACACTTAGAAGTTGGAAGGCTTATAGCTCCAGAATGTAAAGACCCGATTCTTCTTTATGCAAGTGGCGCAAACACACAAGTTATAGCTTATGATGGTGGCAAATACAGGATTTTTGGAGAAACACTCGATATGGGTGTTGGCAACTTCATTGATAGTTTTGGACGAGTTCTTGGACTAGGATTCCCAGCAGGTCCTAATGTTGAAAAAATGGCTGGAGAAGGTAAAAATTTTATTGATCTTCCTTACTCAGTTAAAGGCATGGACGTGAGTTTTGGAGGAATGCTAACAAATCTCAAACAAAAATTGAAACAAGGAGATTTTTCAAAAGAAGACCTTTGTTTTTCAACTCAAGAAACTATTTTTGCAATGCTTATCGAAGTTTCTGAAAGAGCAATGGCTCATTGTGAAAAAAACGAGCTTCTCTTAGGAGGAGGTGTTGCTTGTAATAAACGACTTCAAGAAATGGCAAATATTATGTGCAAAGAACGAAATTCTAAATGTTATGTTCCAGAAAACCAATTTCTCGTTGACAACGCAGCAATGATTGCATGGACTGGTCTTTTAATGTATAAAGCAGGTATACATATACCTGTCTCTAAAAGCGAAATAAGACCTTATGAAAGAACTGATGATGTCAAAGTCACTTGGCGGTAAGACTCTCAAACTCTTCATCAGTATCTATGTCAACACTTCCTTTTGTAACAACAAGGCTTAAATTAAGTCCTAAAACCCTTTTTAATAGTTTTTCTCCTTGAGAAAAAGTTATCTTGTATTTTGGTAGTGGTGCGAGTAAAAGTTTTATCAGAGGGTTTCCAAATATCTTATTATTGTTTATTATGTTTTGTCCCAAGAAATAGAATCCTTCTTTTCCGAATTTGTCATTTGCATATTTCATGAATCTTATTGGATGACGTACGTGTTGTCTAATTTTTCTCATTTTCAACAATTCAATTACTTCTTCTTGTTTTTCAACAACCGTTTCTTTGTTAAACATGTGAAAGTTTCCTGTTCTTACATATATACCTTCAACTAAAGGACTTGGTCTCATTGCACTTTTTAACCCTTTATAAAAACTTAAATCTTCTTCTTGCAGTCCGAGTGTAAAATAAATATCTGAAGGCTTATTTTTCTTCAAATCACTTTCTAATCTTTGATTTATATCAAAGCGGCGTTGTTCATAATAGTTGCTTTTGTGAGTAACTTGAGCAAAGCTTTTATGCTTTGTGAAAGTTTTTCTAAGTTGTAAGTGATTATTTGCCATGCGAATTCTCGTTTTTTCATGTGTGCTTGTTTGCTTCT
>JAHIUF010000085.1 GCA_018817005.1 Nanobdellota archaeon | reverse complement strand
TAAACAACGAACAAATGAAAAAATACGCAAAAAAAAGAATGAATGCATAGCTAAAGCCATGCAAAAACAATTTTTCCAACCAAAAATAATCAAAAAACAAGTTTTTAGAAGAATTATTACAAAGAATTATCCGACACAGCATGTTTTCCAAAGAATTTTTTTAAAAGAAACTTTTTTATATGAGCAATCATTTCTTTTATAATGATTGATTATGATATTTTAGAGGTTAATGATTTGAAGGATTATTTGGTTGCTTGGCCTTCTGATGATGTGTCAAATGAGAAAAGAAAAAATTATTCTGTTGTAGGTCATATTAATGATTTTGATAAGAGTTATTTTAATAATTCTTCTTCAATTGCAATTCCTGAGTCTTATATCAATTTTTTTTCTTCAGAAGATATTTTTAAAAATATTACAGAGAATAAAAAAAATATTATTAATATTATCTCTTCTTTTCCATCACCTGTGGACACAGATTTTTTATTAAATGTTGATTATTTACAGGCAAAGATTTTATCTCGGCAAATTATTAGTGGAGAATTGATTTTAGCACATTATTTTTTCAGTCATGCTAAATTTAATTCTTTTAGAAATCACAGATTTTTATATTTGGTTACTTCTAATCAGGCAAATATGTTAAAAAAGGATGTTTCTGATTTGAAATCTTCAGGTCTTTTAAAAGAAATTTTAGATAATACAAATAAGAACTATGAGACTATGCCTTCTTTAAAAAATTATTATGAAACTTTTTTTCCTGTGAAGTTATCTTTAGATACTCTTTCTGATGCAAAGTTTGTTGGAAGTGTTGAAGCACACGTTTCTTCTTTTTTAAATACTGTTTATAGTGGAAGAATGTATAATTTTTTTACATTTCCACCAAGAATAAGATTATATGAAAAAGGCTTTGGCCGTTTTTTTTAAGATTTTTTTTGTTTTATCCGCCGTAGATTTTTTTTGCTCTTTCTTTCATTTCGAGTATTGCTCTTTTTCTTGCAATCTCTTTTTCATTAAGGCTTAAATCTTTGTTGGTGACTCTTGTGGAGGGTTTTTCACCCCATGTCTTGTTCAGTTTGCTTGCAAAGCTGTCTTTAGTTAGTGTTCTATGGCAGTTCGGACAATACCTTCGACCACTAGCGTTATCTATGCATTTTTTACAAATAGTTTTTCCACACCAGTTGCAAGTATCAGCTCTGAAAAGACCATGCTCTTTGCATTTATCTTCAATCATTATTAATCCCCCTAATATGATATTGTATGAACTTATTTATTAATTTTTGTGTTTTTTAGGTTCTTTTTCTTTTTTTCATTGTTTTTTTTCCTTAAAATTTATATATTCGTCTATCAATTATTGTTTTTAATGACTGTTGAGAATCAGAGAGTTGCAATTTCAAGCATGAATAATCTTTTGGATTTTTCAGGTAAAAAGATAGCTCTTGAAACAAAGAAACTGAATGATTTGTTTGAAGCTATTTTGAAAGCACATCCTTTCAAACTGAACGAGTATGCTGAAAAACTCGAGTTATTTGTTGATGAGTATCTGTCTGAAGTCGAGGCTTTAAAGAGAAATAACTTATCAAAAGAGTTTGAATCATTAAGTCATTTAAAGCAAGTTTTACTGATGATTATTAAGAAAAACCTTACAGCAGTTTTTTCTAAGGACGAGTCTGAAAAAATAAATTTTTTGTTTGAAAAAATTTTGCCGGAAGTAAAAAAGCTTTTGGAAAAAGAGTTCTTATTTGAAAAAAGAGCGTTGCACGGACGAGTTCCTTTTTGGGAGTTGTTAAAAAAAGACTTTGGGAAAGTTTTTGATTTACAAAAAAAAATTTTTAGTGTTCAAAGGTTTGCGTCTCTTGAAAATATTACTTATTCAAAGCTTTTGCAAGCAGTGGACAGGTTTAATCCTGAATTCTCCACAAAGAAACAAGTTGAAAACATTTCTTTTCTTTTAATGGATTTTTTAAAAGAATTGGAATCAGAACTTCATTTTGAAAAAGATTTGGAACACATTAGTGCTGTTGAAGAAGCAATACTTTCAGAACACATTAAAGAATTAAGACGTTTGCGTCATAGAAAAATCATTCAGGTTATTGATAGGCTTGAGAAAGAATTAGTTTTTGAGTTGGATAAAGATTCTCAGTTTTTAAAATCTTTAAAAAAAACTAATTATTTAATTTCAGAAACAGTAGTTGCTGTTAGTAAAAAGCTCAGAACAAAAATGTTGCCTTTTGTGATTGTTGCAGTGATTAGTATTTTTAGTGGTGTTGCTAAAAGTCAGGTGTCATGGGATGATGCTATTTCTTTTTTTCAAACTCATCCTAAGATTGCTTTGAAAGCTCAATTTAATAGAGAACTGAATGTTGGAGAAAAAAGAAAAGCTGTTGAATGGTTTGCAGAACATTATAAGAGTTCAAAACCTTTTGCTTACAAGTATTTGAAACAGTATTTACATCCTGAGATGCTTAAACATACTCAAATGAAGACTTGGTACGGTGATAAAGGAACTGCAAGGGCGGGTGTAAAGTATCATGTTTATGATGCAACTCAGGATTTCATAGATTCTGGTTTTAACGTTCATTTTCTTGTTAAAAGGGCTGCTATGTCTGCTAAGCACAAGCAAGAAATTTTAGATCTTTATAATCAGGGTAAGGAAGTGTTAATATATTATAATGATAAATCTTATTGGTCTAGTGCTGCAGGTCTTGAATTTGAAGCAATGGGTTTTTTTGGTTTTTATGCTCAAAAGATGGGTGATGGTAAAGTTAGGATTTATGTTAAGGATTTGTATGATTGGTTTACTACCGCTTCTAAAGGCACTAACTGGCAATTAACTGGTTCTCCCGAAAAGCTTATGGGATTAGGAACAGATTATGCTGATGGATCTAAAGGTATTTCAACTCTTAAAAGTGGATCTGGATTTATTGCCGATAACACTGTCTTTGTAGATATTGGTGTTCCTTTTATCATTTCTGCATCTTTTGACTTTTCAGAAGCTGAGTTTTTGCAATTATTTACTGATGCTCTTAATAGTGGTTGGATTAGTGATTAGTTTTTTTTAATTTATACAAGAAAACAAGTGCAACCACTATCATTACAAAGCTTAATATTTGGCCCGTGCTAATGCCAAAAAACCTTGGGTCATCACGCCAAAAATTCACAATGAATCTTAATACTCCATAAAGCAGAACAAACGTCCAGAACAAAATTCCTTTTTTTTGCTTTTTCTTTTGCGCTTGATTTTCTTTCATAAAGCAAAGCACTCCGAATATGATTAAGTTCTTTGCAGCTTCATATAGTTGTGATGGGTGTCTGCAGCCGTCTGCTCTTTTGAACTTTACACACCAGAAAACTGTTGTTATTGTTCCCCATAGTTCTCCGTTTATGAAGTTTGCAATCCTTCCAAGGAATAGTGTAAATGCTGCTGGTATTACAAGTAAGTCTGCAAGGTCGTAAAATGCTACTTTGTGTTTTTTATGAAATATCAAATATGCAATTATTATTCCTATTAGTCCGCCGTGAAATGACATTCCTCCGTGCCAGACCATGAGTATTTCTAATGGTTTTGTCCATATTATTTGTGGGTTGTAGAATATGAAGTGAAAAATTCTGGCACCAACAATAAGTCCTATTATTAGATAAGTTATGAAGTCGTCTACTGCTTCTTTTGTGAGGTTCTTTATCTTTTTTTTATCTGCAGTTTTGTAAAGAATGAAATATACGAGTAGAAATCCTAAGATGTAAACGAGTGAGTAATATCTTATTTCTAAAAAACCAATTTTTAGGAGCACTGGATTTATGTTGTGGATGAACATGTTTTAACTGTTGTTTCTTTGTTTTAAAAAATGTTTTGATTAATTTGTAAAATTATAAATAACTCAATAGTAGTAACATTTATAAATATCTTTTAATTCCTTTGAAAAAACAAGGTGAAAAAATGAAAGACATGAAAGACATGTTAATGCGAGAAACAATCAATGGAACAAAAGAGCTTCCAAGAACAATTACTAACGAATATAACCTTGAAGGTTCAAATGCTTCTTTAATAGGGAAGTTTTATCATATTCAATTAAATAAAGATGGCGATATTTGTTTTGATGCATCAATCTCAAAACATGAATGTTATATGGAAATAGAAAAAAAATCAATTTTTAGTAACAAAACAACACCCAAACTTACTGAAAAGCAAACTTGGAATGTATACACTTTTTATTCAGAAAATACTGCTTTATCAGCGGTAAGTTATCATTATCAGTGTGTTTATACTACTTTAGAAAATTATTACAGAAAAAAACTGGCTGAAAAAGCTAGTGAAAAAAGTCTAAAGATTGACCCTATTTTAATGAGTCTTGTGTTTGGATCTTTAGATAAAATAGTTGAAGCTTTTTTGAAATAATATTTTTTTTTTTAGAAAGCTATTTATATAAACAATCATTCACTCTTTCAAAATGGATGAGAATGATTTTCTGAAAGGTGAAGGTTTGATTATGGAACCTCTAAAAGATGTATCTTTAATTAGTGTATTAGATGATTGTTGCAGATACGTTTATATTAACAAGAACAACCTTTTGTCTTACCAATTTAAGGATTTGGAAGAATTCAGAGAATGTGTTGGATATTCTGCGGATCCAGTTTATAAAATATCTTTTGAAGAATTAAAAGATTGCTGGATGAAAGATAGTGATATTGATTCAAAATGTTTTTTTACTCCAGGAACGAGGATGAATTTTGGTTTGTTTAAACACACAAATTTTTCAGATAAAATATATGATTTTTCGGCAACTGTGAATGATTTCATGAAGTCTATTGAAGATATTCGTTCAAAAGAAATTAGCTCAATCTCAAGTCTTTTTAATCAGATATACACGACTGCAAAAACTGTTGAAGCAAATGTTGCTGCAATAACAGACTTTAAACACTTAATTGTGCCAGATACATTTGCGCCAGTAATACAGTGGTTGTCATCAGCTTCAGTTGTTTTCTACAGACTTGAGCCTTGGTAGAGATAGTAAAAATATTAAAGTTCAAAGTCATTTATGAATCCTATGATTGCTTGATATTTCTCTAAATAACTAAACCCTTTATCTGTTAAAGTGTAACACTTTCGTTCTTTTTTATTATTCATTTCTTTTAAGAATTCTTTGTCTAATAACTCTTTTAAGTATTCAGAGAAGCTTTGTGAAGATAGATTTGATTTTCGAAGTAAAGGAGTTGGTTTTATTGAATTATTATTCTTTCTAACAATATCAAGAACATCATAAATAACTTCCAGCCGGTCTCTTTTCTTATTCATTTTTTCATTTCAGCCATTTAAGAACTTTAAAATATATAACCCCAAAAACTATAAGAGATATTGTTTGTATGAGTATCATGGATTCTCGTGGTAAAAAGCAACGAGGACTTATCATCCATAAGTTTAATATCCAAAAAATAAATATCAATAGGTGTAAAATTATTGCTTGGGAAACCTTTTTAGTCTTTTTAGTTTTGATAAAGTTTAATACGATTGCAAATATTAAAAGTGCGATTTGAAGAAGAATCAAAGTCTGATGAGATCTTGTTATAAATATTGCAATTGAAATAGCCATTGCTGTCAAATGACCATATAACACAAAATTCTTTCTTTTTATGTTCTTCCAAACAGAACTGAAAACAAGGTATAAAATACCCATAGTACTCAAGTAACTCAATATTAAAAGTGATAAAGGAAATAAAAAATATCTTGGCAAAAATATATGAAACAGTTTTGTTGAAAAGTTTATCATTTCAAAAATAAACCTCATAACATAAGCTAGTCCAAAGAGCAGAAATGCATCTCTAAAATACCCAATACCTTTGTGTTTGGTTAGATTATATGCTTCTTTAGTTTTGAAATAGATTAAAAAGCAAATAATAAAAATTATTAGTGTATATATTATTTCAGGTATAAACCTTAACGGGTTAAAAAACTGGTACATTTGCGGTGGCATAATTATCACCTAATTAATTATTTTATTTAAATCTTTACAAAAAAAACATTTGAATTATATATAAAAAATGTGGACTTCAAGTGTACATTTTACCTTCTTCTTGTTTATAAAAGATAATAGTTTCTACAATTTATGAACTCATTTAATAATGAGGGAGGTATAAGAAAATGAAAAAAACAGCAATATTTGGAATGCTTGCAATCTTACTTGTTGGATTATTAACAACAGGATTAGTAAGCGCATATAGAGGGGATTCGAACGTACAGGGTCCTGATTACAGTGAAGATAGACATGAAGCTATGGAAGATGCTTTTGAGTCACAAGATTATAACGCTTGGTATAATTTAATGGCTGAGAATGGTCGAAACACAAGAGTTATGAACGTTGTAACTGAAGGCAATTTTGCAATCTTTGCACAAGCTCATGAAGCAGCAGAAAACGGAGATTTTGAAACTGCAGCAGAACTAAGAGCAGAACTAGGCCTAAACAATGGCAATGGTCTAAAAGATGGAACTGGTTATAGTAAAGAAATGGGTCAAGGAATGAACCAAGGACTGAAGTCAGGAATGGAACAAGGAATGAAGCAAGGAAATATGCAAGAACTACGAAATGGAATGTCAAATAAAAATCATGATGATTCTTGTAATAATCTAGGTTCAAGAATTGAACGTGGTTTAAAAGGACGAAAAATATAAAAACTCAATGAAACAAGAGTTTTTATAAAATAATTTTTTTTGGGGAGGTTGATTAAAATGAATAAAGTAAAAATGGCTTTAGAAACAATTATATTAAGCGGACTTGTTTTTTTAGGCAGCACACAATTAAACGCTGTTGAAGAAAAAAATCCTGAAAGATTAAGACCAAAATCAAGATACGAACTGCGACATGACGCAAAAAGAAATGGTTTACATCACAAATTGCATGCTTATCACCCTAAATCTGTAGATAAAGACAGGCGTGATGTGAGTGACTATCACATTAAACCAAGAGCTATTATGAGCGATAGTGCTCGTGTTGGTTCTTTCAGGGTTGGTATGGGTCCTTATTGTTCTCTTCGTTCGTTTCATCCGCATATGAAGAATTTTTATGGTGATGGTGCTTTTGATTATCATCGTGGTCCTCGTGGTATTATGAGCAATAGTACAAAAACAGATCATTTAAGAGATGGTCCAATACGACCATATAATCCACAAAATTAAGAATAACTTTTAATAATTGAACTGGATTACTTTAACAGATAATAAGTTTTCGAACTAATTTTTTTTAATCTTCTTGTTATGTGGATTTCAAGTCCACTTTATTTATAAAAGAAGATGTGAAGATAAAATGAGTTAAGATGTTATGATTCATTTTTATGAATATACTTGAATGTAAATTTTATGCAAAAAAGAAATACCTGAGAGACCGATAAGATGACAAAACAAGAAACAGTGCTTCTTCATCTGGAGGATGTCTGGAAAATATACAAAATGGGTGAAGTGGAAGTTCCAGCCCTTAGAGGTGTAACTGTTGAAATAAAAAAGGGTGATTTTGTCGCAATAATCGGTGCTTCAGGAAGTGGAAAATCAACGATGATGAATCTTATAGGCTGCCTTGATGCACCCTCAAAAGGCAAGATTTTTCTCAAAGGCCAAGACATTACAAAAATGTCAGAATCTAACCTCGCAACGCTAAGAGGGCAGACTATAGGCTTCATCTTTCAACAATTTAATCTTATACCTTCAATAACAGCGTTTAATAATGTCTTATTGCCTTTAGAATTTTTAGAAGTTGATGATAAAATAGCGATTGAAAGGACTAGAACTATTTTAAAATTAGTGGGCTTGGATGATAAAGGTCATCATTTACCAACGCAACTTTCTGGTGGACAGCAACAGAGAGTTTCAATTGCCAGAAGCTTAGCCAGTAACCCTGATATAATACTTGCTGATGAGCCAACAGGTGCTTTGGATAGTGTGACAGGTAAAAAAATACTGGAATTGTTTCATAAGCTTTGGAAAGAAGAAGGAAAAACAATAATCATGGTTACTCATGATTTAAACCTTGCAAAATATGCTCATACATTGATTGAACTTAAAGACGGTCAAATAATCTCTATAAATAAGAATTTTGAGGTGGAAAAATGAATGGTAAAAATGTTATTTTTGGAATTTTAATATTTTTTTTAATGGTTGGTACAGCTATTGCAGCAATAGATCTGGATGATAATTTAGAGTTGACTTTTAGTGTTATCAATCAAGATCCTGATCCTGCATTTGCAGGAAATATTTTTGAAGTTAAAATTGGAGTGGAAAATATTGGTGGAAAAATTGCCAATGATTTAATGGTTGAAATAGTTCCGGGATATCCTTTTGAACTTGTTTCTGGAGAAAAATCAGTTCAAAGAATTGGAACAATAAATAGTTATCAATCCGAAGATAACATGAAAATAATAAAATATACTTTAAGAGTTAACAAAGATACAATTGCTGGAAGTTATGACTTAAATATAAAATACTTTGAAAAGGAATCATCTGTTTCCGTTACAAAAAGTATTTCTTTAGATGTCAATAATAAAGAGAGTGCAGAAATAATTTATATAGATCAAGTAGAACTTATTCCTGGAAAGATTATTCCTTTAACATTTACTATTAACAATGTTGGTTCTGCACCACTGAGAGAATTATCATTTCAATGGGAGAATGAAGATGATATTATTTTACCAGTGGGGTCAGATAATACTAAGTATATTAAATACATTGATGTTGGTGATAGTGTAGATTTAAAATTTGATGTTATTGCAAGTGCAAACGCAGACCCTGATCTTTATAAATTAGATTTAGTATTAACCTATGAAGATGATAGTGGTTCTGAAACACAGATAAGTACGAAAGCAGGCGTTTATGTTGGTGGACCAACTGACTTTGATATTGCTTTTTCAGGAACTTCTAATGGTGAATCAACTTTTTCAATAGCAAATATTGGAAGTGTTTCGGCAACTTCTGTAACTGTTAAAATTCCTGATCAGACAGGCTGGAAAGTAACAGGTTCAAACTCTGTTATAATTGGAAACTTGAATGAAGGTGATTATACTATTGCTAGTTTTACAATTCAGAAAAATTCTCAGATGACCAAACCTGCTGATACTGATGTTTCTGTTCAAAAAACTATTCCTATAGATAATTCAAACATATTAATTGAGGTTGTATATACTGATTCAAGAGGAAATAGAGAAACAGTTACAAAAAAAGTATTGGTTGATTCTTCATCGATGCAGTCAACAACTATGACTTTGCCTGATGGTACTACCACAATTCGAGGTCCGGGCATGAGAACAGTATCGCAACAGTCTTTTTGGGATAAGTATGGTAACTACATAATTATTGTAGTAATTGTTTTAGTGTTATTTGTTGGTCGGAAGAATTACAAAAAGAGGAAATTTAATGACTCAAATTATACTTACAAACAATTTTTTAAGGATTGTTTCAAAAAGAAATCAAAAAAATAATTTTTTTTAATTTAATTTGATTATAATTTAGAAGGTAGACTAAATGAAGTTTCATAAAGCATTCAAACAAGCCTTGAACATGGTTTTGCATAGCAAGCTAAGGAGTTGGCTGACTATTCTGGGTATTGTTATTGGTGTGGCTGCAGTTATTGCAATTGTTTCTTTAAGTAATTCTTTAGAAACCGAGATGAACTCTCAGTTTGATGCTCTTGGTGGAGATTTATTGACTTTAACAGCTGGAGCTTCCAGAGCTAATTATTTTAGTCATGGTAGAGGCGATTCTCAAGAATGGGGTGGTGGTGGCGCAACTGCTACTGAAGAAGGTGAGGAGATTGAACTTGACAGAAGTGATGTTCAAGCGCTCAAAGGGGTTAGTGACATTAAATTGATGGATACACAAATATCAGGTAATGCTGATATTTATTATGTTGCAGAATCTGGCTCTGTATCTGTTACCGGTGTTGACCCTTCGACTTGGTCTCAGATAACAACTTTAGAAGTTGCGCAAGGAAGGATGCTTGGACCAGCAGATACAAATGTGATAGTTATTGGCGGAAGAATCGCAGATGGTTTTTTTAAAAAGCAATTGGGCATTAATCAATTAGTTACAATAGAAAGTAGACTTTTTAGAATTGTTGGAATATTAGATGATAATAGTAATTCTGTTTATATGCCTATTGATGTTGCTTATGATGTTATTGAGGATAAGGAAAGAGGGATTTATGACCGGATAATAATCAAGGTTAAGGACGAGAATCAGATTAGTTTAGCGATAAATAACACTGTGAAAAAGTTATTGATTGCAAGACACGTTACTGAGAATACTAAAGATTTTTCTATTTCTTCTAATCAAGCTCAGAACGAATCCAGAGCAGAGATGATGAATTCAATGACCACTTTTTTAACAGCAATCGCTGCTGTTGCTCTGCTTGTTGGTGCTGTTGGCGTTGCAAACACAATGTTTACATCTGTTCTTGAGAAAACCAAAGAAATAGGTATCATGAAAGCTATTGGTGCTAGAAATAATGATATATTAACAATATTTTTGCTTAATGCAGCTCTTATAGGTTTTATTGGTGGGCTTCTGGGAGTTTTCTTTGGTGGTATCCTTTCTGGTATGTTGCCGGCTTTAATGGGTCAATCAGGTGGAATGTTATCAAGGATGGCTTCAGGTAGTTCTGGTATAAGTTGGTCAATGGTTTTGATAACTTTGTTTTTCTCTATTTTATTAGGTATGGTGTCAGGAGCAATTCCTGCTTATCAGGCTTCAAAGCTTAAGCCCGTCGATGCTTTACGTTACGAATAGTAACGAAAGCTCAAAAATAGAATATTTTTGATTGCATTGAGATACGAATAAATTGCAAACAATTTATAGTACCAGAAAATTATTCTTTTCTGAGTATGAGTGATTTCTCGATGCCCAAAAACTTTTTTGTTTTTGTTTGTGTTGAGATATGAGCAAGATTAGATTTTTTAATTTTTGTTTTTTCCTATAATTTTTTAAAGATACTTTTCTTTTTTTTATTTTATGATTCCAAAAACACACATAGCTGCTTTAAGAGTTATTGTGAATGAAACAAGAGACAAAGATATCTTTTGGTTTCTTGGCGGAAGCACAAACCTTGCTCTTCAAGGAATTGATGTTTCTGTAAATGATATTGATCTCTTATCAGATGAGAAAGGTGTATATGAATTGGAGAAATCCTTAAAACAATATGTTGTGAAACCTGTTTTTTGGCGTGAATCAGAAACTATTGCTTCACATTACGGTCAATTGAACATTGACGGTGTTGACGTGGAAATAATGGGTGAACTTGACGTTAAATCTGCTTACAGGCAAAATATAAAAAAAGATGATATTTTAATGACAAAAGTAGATGATTTCTATATTCCTTGTTGTTCATTAAAACATGAATATGATGCGTATGTGAAACTTGGCAGACCTGAGAAAGTTGTTTTAATAAAAAAATTTCTTGACAAAAAATAGTATTTTTTTAGTTTTCAAAATTTTTTAGTAGAACGAGCAATTTTCCAGATAACATGTTGTTTTTTAAGATAGAAATCCACGACGCCCAATAATCTGCCAACTATTTCTAATAAACAAGCAAATATGAAATATATTGGGTTCTTCCAAAAAAAATTTGTTTTTAAGAAAATAATTTTAATTATTAAAAATAGATTCATAGTTGTTGGTGTATATTCTTTTTTTCTTAAAGACAGGTGTCCTGCAAATATTCTTCTTCTTTGAGACAAGAAATCAGAGATGTTTTGAGGGCCTTTGTTAAGAATTTTTGCTTTAGGAGAATACACCCCTTGAAACTTTTTTTTAAATATTAAAGATGCAATTTCTTCTTCATCTACAGATGTAGATGGTATGCTAGAAATAACTTTTTTAAATGCAATCAATTCACCAAATTTTGGTTTTAAAAGTGCAATTTCATGATGGATTTGCCAAAGAAAGGATGATAAAAAATTGAAAAATTTTTTATTTGTTTTAATAGGTAAAGGTTTTCCACCTACAATCCCTATGCTCTTATTTTTTAATGGTTTACAAAGGTTTTCTATAGCTTGTTTTTCGGGAATTGTATCAGCACTTATAAGAATTAAAATATCAGATTTGGCTTTTTTCAAAAATAGGTTTATCGCATGACTTTTACCTTTTCTTGTTTTCTCTTCAATTAATTTAACCTTTTTTTCTTTTGAAGCAACAGATTTAACTATCTTACATGTGTTATCAGTACTGCCTGAAGAAACAACGATTATTTCTTTGATAAATACTTGTTTTGTTTCTTGTCTTAATAATGCATTTAATAATGAATTTATATTTCCTTCTTCATTATAAGCCATTACACCGATAGAAACATCCATAACTGTAACAAATAATGAAAGCTTTAAATAAATTTTCTTTATGAGAATTCTTTACGCCAAATAAAGTAAACAACAAATAACAAAAGAGCAACATTAAACCAAGGTGTAATCTGAACATTTAAAACCTGCTCCAACAATAAACTCTGTGGTCCTTGCTTTAAAAATAAAGGCAGATAATGTTCAAACAAAGGATTGCCAAAAGGAATAAGATTATCAACTGTTTTGCCAAGGCCTGCTTCTTCAGGAACTTGTAAACTTAAAACGTTGAAAAATAGTGAAATAACAATAAATGGAATGATATACTTTAGCTTAATCTTTTTCATAGAAAACAATAAAAGAATCATCAGAAAAGGCATCAACGGCGTAAGGTGACGAGGACCAAAACAGTAACCGCCCCACCAAGTATGCATCAAAAGATTATAAATAATAAAACATAAAGATAATAAAGCAATAAAAATTGTTTCGAACTTGTACTTCTTGAACATAAAAAACAAACCTATGACAGAAAACAACAGAATAGGATAATAAAAGAATAAGCCGCGGTAAGGAAAAAACAAGAGTCTCATAAAAACAAAAGGCACTTTTTCAATTGATGGATTAAATTGTTGGCTTAAACCAGAACCCTTATCCCAAAAAGAAGTATCCATGTGAAAATAAGGAAAATCAAATAGTGAATCCGTAATAGAAAAATTGTATAATAAAATAAGTATTAAAAATATTGAAGAACCAAAAATAAATTTTAAGGATTTTTTCCAGTTTCTAAAGTAAAACCATAACAAAATGAATAACAATCCTAAAAATAAAATCATAACATAATCAATCATAACAGCAAAACCTGCTAATAAACCAATAACAAAGGAATAATCCTTGCTTTGTTTTTCATACTTCATCTTTAATAACAAATAAAAGCATAAAATACTCAAAAAAGCACTTAAAACATGACTCTGAAAAATCCTAGAGTAAACAAAAACTAAAGAGCCAAAACCATAAGTCAAAAAAACAATATTTCGATAAAGCTTCTTAACAGAAAAAAAACCAGTAACTTTGTAAACCAGAACAACACTTAAAGAACCAAACAAAGCAGAAGTAAAAACAACACAAAGAAACATCAAAAAAGCATAAGATTGAGAAAAAGGAGCATACAACCAATCACCAACAACTGGTTGTCCAAACAAAAACTTAAAAACAGCATAAATAGGTAAAGCTAAAAAACTTAAACCAGGAGCTTTGTCAGCATAGTAACTATTGTCAATAATTGCTCTATCACCAGTATTCTGATAAAAAGAATTAATATTAAAAGAACCATCGTCAACAACAGCCATAGTTAAATCAAGCCTTGTAACCTCACTCCAACCATAACTCTGAGCAAAAAGAATGTAAACTAAGAAAAAAGTTAGGAAAATTTTTAATTCTTTTTTCATTATTAATACCATTTTAGCTTTTTGAGTTTTTTATCAAGTTTTGTTAATTTAAATATTTCTTTATGCCAAATTATTGCTAATAACAAAAGGACTATTTTGAAACCAAATAAATGCCTCTGAAAAACAGGAGATATTTGCTCAAGTAAAAAAGTTCTGAATAAGTTATTATTAAGATTGGGAATGTAAAAATCAAATATCGGGTTCCCAAAAGACTCAAAAGAGTTTAGAATTGAGTTATAAGTTATAGGAGCATCTCTTAAAATAACAGCGGCTTTCTCTTCCCAAGGCTGCATTCCAACAAGATTAAATAGAATTGAAATAATGATGAAAGGAACAATATATCTAAGCTTTATCTTCTTCATCGCAAACAATAAAGGAATCATCAAAAAAGGCATCAACGGCGTAAGGTGGCGAGGACCAAAAGATGCTCCACCCCACCAAATGGATAAAAATGAATTATATAATAAAAATAATGATGATAAAATTGATATTAAAATACTTTCAAACTTGTATTTTTTACGCATAAAAAATAAACCTATAAAAGAAAATATTAGAATTGGATAATAAAATAGCAAACCTCTATAAGAAAAAAATAGTATGCGAATGAAAACATGAGGAACATTTGATAAATTTAAATTAAACTGTTGTGAGATGCCTGTTTCATTCCAGAGAGATTCATCAACATAAAAAGTTGTCAAGTCAAAAGGGTGACCAAATATTGAAATATTATAAATAATCAAAATTAACAAAAGTAAGAAACATCCTAGCATAAATTTCAATGTAAATCTCCAGTTTTTCAGACTCAACAAATAAATAAAACAAAACAAAATAACTAGTCCTGTACTATAACTAATAATAAACGATAGACCCCCAACAATACCTGCAACAAAACTATAATCCTTTTTTGTTTGATTATATTTCATTCTAAAAACAAAATAAAAACTTAAGAAAGAGAAAAACATAGCAGGAACATGTTCAATAAGCATACGTGAATAAACAAAAACTAAACTAGCCAAACCAAAAATGATAACAACTATATCTCTATGAAGTTCTTTAGCTGTAAAATATTTAGATATCTTATAAACCAACACAACCGATAACGCACCAAACAATGCAGATGTAAAAACAATACTAAGAAAAACAACCAACAACCAACCTTGAGAAACACCCATGTTAGAAATATTATGATGAAGCTCCGGCATTCCAAAAAAACTTTTGTAAAAATAATAAACAGGGGACAACAAAAAACTCAAACCAGGCGCTTTATCAGAATAATAATTTTTTTCAAAAACAGACCTATCACCAGTATTCTGATAATAAGAATCAATGCTAAAAGTTCCTTCATTAACTATGGCAAGCGTTAAATCAAGACGAGAATTCTCATTCCAATTAAGATAAAACGAAAAAAGTACATAAATCAAAAAGAATGACAAGAATAATTTTACACTTTTAGTTAAAAATTTTTGTTTCATTTTTTTCTAAAACCACCAATCTTAATATCTTTCCTCCACACAAAATATAATATAATAATAATCAACAAGCTATAATTAAAAGAAGAAGAATTAAAACCAAAGATTTTTTCCAACAAAAACAATCGATGATGATTTGTAAAAAAAGCAGGTAAATAAAAACTTAATAAAGGATTATCAACAGGTTCAAAATAAGATAAAGAACTTGCAAAGTCAGGATTCTTAAAAGAAACATCTTCAAATTCAGAGAGACTTAGCAAATTCACAAAAATAGATATAACAATGAAAGGCATCAAATACTTCAACTTAATCTTCTTCATCGCAAACAATAAAGGAATCATCAAAAAAGGCATCAACAGCGTAAGGTGACGAGGACCAAAAGATGCTCCACCCCACCAAGTGTCTAATGAAGAATTAAATAAAATAAATAAAAGAAATATAAAAACAATAAATAAAGATTCATACTTAAATTTTTTAAACATAAAAAACAATCCAAAAAGAGAAAATAATAAAATAGGATAATAAAAAAACAGCCCTCTGTAAGGCAGAAACAACAGACGCAATATCTTACTAAGTTTCTCTTTGTGAAAGAAAAACATTGTTTTCGTAGCTAACTTAGCAGAAAATATAAAATTAGATAGGTTTTCAGAAGAATAATCTGAATTTGTTCCAGAATCGTCAATTTGATAATTTTCAAGAAGGTTGTCATCAACAAAACTATAAAGGCTTACAAAAGGACTTCCTGTGATAGAATGAGAATAGAAAAACAGTAACATCAAAGATAAGATTGAGCCTGCAATAAATATTATTGTCTGCTTCCATTTTTTCAGAAAGAACATGAAAACTATTAAACAGAATAACACCATTACTACAGGATACTCAACCACAACTGCCAACCCACCAACCAATCCTGCAAGAAAACATTTCTTTTTGGTCCAACCAGATTCATGCTTCATTTGGAGTATCAAGTAAAAAGACAAGAAAATAAAGAATGTTCCTGTAACATGACTTAAAAACAAACGCGAATAAACAAATACAAGCGTTCCTAAACCATAAACAATAACAATAACATTTTTATGAAGCTCTTTTTTTGTAAAAAATTTTAAACTCTTATAAACAAGAATAACAGATAATGCTCCGAATAATGAGGAAGTGAATGTTATAAAAAGAAAAACCAGCCATAACCAACTTAAACTCACGCCCATATTAAACAAATTATGATGCAGTACAGGAGTTCCAAAGAAAAACTTGTAAACAACATAAATAGGCATAGTCAAAAAACTCATTCCAGGAGTTTTATCACTATAGTAATGTTTTTCAAAGTAAGCACGGTCACCTGTATTTTTGTAAAAAGAGTCAATAGAGAGTGTTCCTTCATCAATAATGGCCAATGTTAAATCAATACGAGAATTCTCATTCCAATTAATAAACATAGAAAAAGAAGAAAAAATAATCCAAAAAGTAAAGAATATCCTCCATTCTTTGTGATTGAAAACCCCCATACAAAAATGTATTTATTTTAGCATATAAATAGTTATCTACTTGACCTTTTCATAAATATATTTATTATAACATCTTTTTTACTAATCTTTCCCAAAATATATAAGCTCGAACTATATTTACTTAAGAAGATAAATGAAATTTCAAAGCTTGTTCAAACAAGATTCTGCAGCAAAGATGATCAATCAAAAAAAATCGGTGTTTAGGCTCTGTAGAAATGCTCTTACGAAGTAGAGCATTTCAATAATACTTCTTGTTGCTCGTTCAATATTGTATGCTAGGATTTTACATAATAGTTCTATTTTTTGTGTTTTGTATTTTCTGGCTTTTAGTTTTGAGCCGTAT
>JAHIUF010000084.1 GCA_018817005.1 Nanobdellota archaeon | reverse complement strand
ATTCACATTAATGTCAATATTATTGTTGATTTTCCAAATGAAACAAATAAAGATTTTCAAGAAACATTAAGTTTGATTAAAGAAACCCATAATTATATTGATAATATTCCCAGTTTAGCAACTTGTTTTGCAATTTCTAATTCTAAATTAGAAAAAGAATCTGAACAATTCAACATTGATATTTCAATGCCAAACTATTGGTATAAATGGACTGATAATAAAGACAATAACTATAAGCTTAGAAATTATCGTGTGAATAAAGCAGCATTATTAATTAAACAATTAGAAATTCCTATTAGTGAAGTTAAAACTATAAAAGATGAAAATAGTTTTATTAAGAATAAAATTAAAAATATTTTAGAATGGTTAAAAAAATAGATATTGCATTAGTGACTTGTATGCCCGATGGAATTCATGCTCCACCAATAGGATTAGCATATTTGGCAGAGTATTTAAAAAGTAAAAAGTTTAAAGTAAAAGTATTTGATACAAATATTTGGGCTTATCATGAGAGTAATGAAAAAGAAAAGAGTATTTGGAGTCCAGAACACATATTCCAAATGGGAAATCCAGAATATCTCCAGAAACTTTTGAAAAGATTTGGTCATCTCCTATCAATTTATACTAAAAAAATAATTGATACTAAGACTAAGATAATTGGTTTTTCAGTGAATCCTTCAAATATCACATTTGCAACACACATGGCTAGGTTGATTAAAGAAAAAAATAAGTACGCAAAAATAATTTTTGGAGGACCATATATTACAAGTCAATATAAACATCTTCATGTATCTCCTAAAATCTGTGATTATTATGTTCTCTATGAAGGTGAAGAAAGCACGTATAGATTAGTTAATGATATTCAAAATAAAAAAACTATTAATATACCGGGAGTGGTTATCAATAAAAAAATAATTAAAACCCCCGCTAATCCCAAACCAATGTTCTTAGATAAGATTCCATACCCAAAATATAAAGATTTTGATATTTCTTTATACAAAGATAAATATATTAGTATTTTAACCAGTAAAGGATGCATAAATAACTGTGCTTTTTGTGGAGATTACATTATATCACCTTATTTTAGACATAAAAAACCTGAAAGGATAGTGGAAGAGCTTTCTTTTCTGAATAATGAATATGGAATTAAAATGTTTCATTTTGTAGATCTTCTATGTAATGGGAATTTAAAGAAGTTAGAGAAAATGTGTGATTTAATAATCAAAAAAGATTTAAAAATCGAATGGGACAGTTATGCAGTCATAAGAACCGATATGAGCTCCGGATTATTCAAAAAAATGAAAAAATCAGGGTGCTCAACTATTTCTTTTGGAGTTGATAGCGGATCAGATAATGTTTTAAAACTAATGAGAAAAAAATATTCTGCTGATGAAGCCACAAAGATTCTTACAAAATCTCGCAAAGCAGGTATAATAACTTTAATTAATATAATAACAGGCTTTCCAGGAGAAACAAAAAAAAATCATGAAGAGACAATTGAATTTCTTAAAAAAAATAAGAATAATATTCAAAGACTATCAAATGTGTCAACTTGTTTTTTAATGCCCACATCAAGCATTAATAAAGAACATGAGAAGTTTGGTATTAAAAGGATAAATGAAGTTTTCTGGAAAGGACCACATAATAATACTCATAAAATAAGAAATAAAAGAGCCTACGAAATCGTCAATATTTGTGAAAATTTAGGGATGCCTGTTGAAGTCAGGAACATAAATACCGATACTGAGCCAAGCATTTACAAAATACTATTTAATAAGTTTCGAGGACTCATAAGAATAATTGTTAGCTTGTGTTTTTAGAATGAAAAAAGAAATTATTTTAGTTAATTGTCCACCATGGGGTGTTGATAGACCTCCGTTAGGTCTTGGAACTATTGCACAGTATTTAGAAAATAGTGATATTAAAGTTAAAGTTTTTGATTTTAATATTGAACTCTATAAAAACATTGACAAGAGAAAAAAGTTTTTATGGGATATGAATAATCATGAATTATGGATTATTAATTTTCAAAAAGTAAAAGATCAAATAAATAATTTTGATTTAATAGTTGAAGAATTTGCAAATAAAATATTAAAAGAAAACATTGACATTATCGGATTTTCAATAGCCAGTCCAAAAGGTTTTTTTGCAGTTGAACTTATAAAGAAAATAAAAGAAAAAGATATAAACAAAAGAATAATAATTGGAGGTCCATTAGTAAGTACAAAAGAAGGAATTAATTTTTTTCTTGAGAAAATACCTTCTTTGATTAACTTTTTTGTGGTTGAAACTTCTGAAAAATTATTAAAAGAACTGGTGTTGAATATTAATGAAGCAGAGAAAATTCCTGGAGTTGTTAAAAATCAAAATGAAAAAATCACTAAATTAATAAAGCAAGAAAAACAAGAGAATAGTTTGAAAACAACTTTTCCAAAATATTCTGGCTTTCCATTAAAAAAATATATTCATCCTGACTCTCTTGATATTGAATGGAGTAGAGGATGTATAGCTAATTGTAGTTTTTGTTCTGTTAGAGCAATGAATGGTTTTTACAAATCAAAACCTCCTATTCCAAGATTGAAAGAAATTAAATATCATTATAATAGGGGAGTTAAACATTTTTCATTAGCTGACTCAACTATTAATGGCAATATAAAATATCTTGAACAAACATGCGATTTAATTATAAAATCAAAAATGAATATTTTTTGGTCTGGTCAAGCAATTCCCAGAAAGGAAATGACACCTCAATTGTTTAAAAAAATGAGACTAGCTGGTTGTAATAGATTAGAATTTGGTGTTGAGTCCGGTTCAAATAAAACATTATCTGCAATGAAAAAGATTAATACTGTTGAAGTTAGTGAAAAAAATCTAAAAGATTGTTATAAAGCAGGCATTCAAACTGTAATTTATTTAATTATAGGTTTTCCTGGAGAAACAGAAGATGATTTCAAAGAAACTTTAAATTTTTTAGAAAGAAATAAAGAGTTTATTAATATTGTAAGATCTTTCAGACAACCCTATTTAGTTCAAGGAGCAGATATTACAGTAAATCCAAATAAATACGGAATTAACGTAGAAAAAGACTGTCTTGGTATTAAATGGTCATCTAAAAACAATGACTTCAAAACTAGAATTGATAGAATACAGCAAGTTAAGAATAAACTAGACTTGCTTAATATAAAATATGACTTGTTTGATCAAAAAGATATCATTAACGCAAATCCTAACATTTTACTTTTCAATCCCCCTCCTTGGGGAATTGAAGATCCACCGACAGGACTTGCATATTTAGCTTCTTATTTGAAAAACAAAAAAATTAGTGTAAATTGTTATGATTTAAACATAGAATTATATAACTTATCGCCTCTAAAACTTAGAAATCTGTGGCATGTTGAAAATAAGAATTATTGGAAGAACAAAGAAACTTTCAAAAAGGTTTTTCAGATTTACAAGAAAAAAATTGAGAATTCAGTTCAAAAAATAATTAAAACGAATCCATCTATTATTGCATTCAACGTTGTTGATCCTAAAGAAAGAATAACAATTGAAATAATTAAACAAATTAAAGAGTTAAATCCAAAAATTAAAATTCTTCTTGGCGGACCAGGAACTAATACTTCTGAAGCTAGAAGTTGGTTTACAAATAGTATTCCTGAACTAATTGAATGTTATGTTGTTGGCGAGGGAGAAGAAACTCTTTATGAAGCAACAAGAGCTTTACTTAAAAACAAGTCAATAGATAATATTCCTGGAATTATAACCTATAAAAACAAAAAATATAATATTTTCAAACAAAGAAAACTTTTACAAATAAATAAACAAAATATTTGGCCTACCTATGAAGAATTTGATTTGAATGAATATCATTCTGATGCTTTAAGAGTTGAATGGAGTAGGGGTTGCATAGGCAACTGCGTCTTTTGTAAAGGAAAAGCAATAAACCCAGGATATAGGTTTCGAAATCCAAAGAGCATTGTTGAAGAGCTCAAATATCATGTTAAGAACAATAATAAAAAAAGATTTATCGTTGTAGATTTAACAGTGAATGGAAACTTAAAAAGATTGGAAGAGGTTTGTGATTTAATAATTAAAAAAAAACTTAACATAAAATGGCTTGCTCAAGGAATTCCAAGAACTGAAATGGACTTGAATTTCTGCAGAAAAATGAAGAAAGCAGGATGCTACGAGTTTCAGATTGGAGTTGAAAGCGGTTCTGATAAAGTCTTAAAGATTATGAAGAAAAGACACTCTGTAAGCGAAGCTGAAAAATGTATAAGAAATCTTAGCAACGCAGGAATAAAGACTGGTATCTTCATTATGGTTGGGTTCCCTTGTGAAACAGAAAAAGACTTTAACAAAACATTAAACTTTATTGAGAAAAATCATAGATACATATCTTACATTAAATCTATAAATGCAGTTCATCTTATCGAAAACACAGATTTACAAGAAAATGCAAAAAAATATGGTATTATAACTCTTAAAGATAAGCATGAATCTAAATTTCCTGAATGTGAATGGTATTACAAATGGGAAACAAAAAGTGGAAATAATTGGGATATCCGACAAATAAGAATGAAAAAAATGTATGAATTATTGAAAGAATTAAAAATACCATTGGTTGAAACAAATTTTAATGAGGGTAAAGAGAATAAACAAGATAAGAATATTAAAGAAGAAATAAATTTATTACAAGATTTACAGAAGTTTAGTAATCTGGATATTCAAGTAAAAACCAATAACTTTATAGGGCTATTTTTTAAATGTTTAAAAGAGCACGGATTAATATATACTTTAGAGCACGTGGTTGCTTATCTTAAAAAATAGAATGAAACAAATAAAACAATCATTAAAAGATTTTGTCATCAAAGTGTTAACAAAAAAAATAACTATAAAAAAAAAAGACATAAACACATCTTTAATTCAGGGAATTCTAAAAGAAAAAACAATAATAGGACCTGAACTTGTACAATTAGACATTACTAATAACTGTAACAACAGTTGTATTGGATGTTGGATTCATTCTCCATTAATCAAAACCAAGAATGAAAATAAATTCAAATTCATTCCAACTAAAAATATTATAGAAACCATAACTCAATTAAAAAAATTAAAAACAAAAACAATTCTTCTTTCAGGCGGTGGAGAACCATTTACACATCCCGATATAAACATAATCATTAAACATATTAGAAAACTCGAAATGCAAGAAATAATCATTACTAATTTTAATTTAATAACAAAAAATGATATCAAAAATATTGTTAAACTTGGAGTAACAGAATTATTAATCAGCATTTGGGCTGCAACTTCTGAAACTTACGTCAAAACACACCCAAACCAAACAGAAAAAAGTTTTGAAAGATTAAAAGCTAATCTAGAATACTTAATGAAACTAATTGGTAAAAAGAAAGTTCCTAAAGTAAGACTTCTTAATGTTTTAACAAACAAGAATCATCATGAACTTAATCAAATGATTAAATTTGGTGAGAAACTTGGAGTTCATGAAATAGAATTTACACTTATAGACACTATTAAAGGCAAAACCGATAATCTACTTTTGAACAAAGAACAACAACAAGAATTACAAAAACAAATAAATGAATTTAAATCAAACAAACATACAAGAGTGTTTGGTCTTGAAAGGTTTAAAACTAGACTCAAAGAAGAAAAGACTTCTAAAGGCTATTATGACCAAAAACTTGTAGACTCAATTCCCTGTTATGCGGGATATAGCTATGCGAGAATCATGGCAGATGGAAGAGTTATACCCTGTTGTAAAGCCGCCAAACATCCTTTGGGAAATATTAATAAAAAAAGCTTTAAAGAAATCTGGTTTTCGAAAAAATACGACGAGTTTAGAATTAAAGCTAAAAATCTAAAAAAAAGTAACCCTTACTTTAAAAAAATTAATTGTTACAAGGGATGCGATAACTATATAGAAAACTTAAGAATCCATAAAATGATAAGCGACTACAATGAAAATAAGAAATAAACTAAAAGATTATATACAACAAATAAGGATTGCTTCAGGCATTCTAAAAAAGAAAGTCTTGACTGGTCCTTGGAGTGTGCAAATTGACCTCACTAATCAATGCAACAATGATTGTCTCGCTTGTTGGTGTCGATCAAAGTTTCTTAAAGATAAAGCTATGAAACCCGAAGTTGTTAAACAAAGCCTTTCTTATGAAAAAGTAATTGGATTAATTGATGAACTCGATAAACTTGGTGTTAGAGACATTTATTTTACTGGCGGCGGAGAACCATTTATGCATCCAAAAATTCTTGATATTATGCGATACATTAAAAAAAAAGGAATCCATCTTGATATGAGTACTAATTTTACACTGGTAACAAAAAGGGTTGCCGAAGAATTAGTTGATATCGGAATTGATCATATGAATTTAAGCTTTTGGGCTGCAACACCAAAAACATATTCCAAACTTCATCCAAACAAAAACGAAAAAACATTTGAAAAAATGCTTGAGATAGTTCAATATATTAACAAACTAAAAAATGAAAGAAACATTGACAAGCCAAGACTGGGATCATATAATGTTATCACAAAAATTAATGCTCATGAAGTTGACAAAATGCTAAAATTAGCTTATGAAATAAAATTGAATGATATTGATTTCATTCCTGTCGATACAGTGCCTGAAAAAACAGATCATCTTAAACCAACTAAAAAACAAAGACGAGAAATGATTGATAAATTTAAAACATTTCCTGAGTTGATTCCTGATTTAGAAAGAAAACACAAGCACCATGTCATGTTTAAGAATTACGAACAATTTTTGCGAAGAATAGAAAATACAGGTGCTTCTGATGGAAACTATGATACTGACATACTTGACAAACTACCTTCATGCTATGCTGGCTGGACATTTGCAAGAGTTCTTGCAACCGGTGATGTGAATTCATGCCTTAAATCATTCAAGATTCCTGTTGGAAACATTCATAAAAGTAGCTTTACAAAAATCTGGTTTGGAAGAAAACAAGAAGAATTCCGAACACATACAATAGATTATCAGAAAGAAGACCCCTACTTCTACAGCATTGGAAATGATAGAGCAACAAAAAAACAAGGGTGCTACAAGTGCTGCGACAACCTTGGATTTAATCTATTAGTTCATGGAAAAATGTCTAAATTAAGATTGATAAAATCAAAAATACTGAAAACAGTAGGGACTTTTTTAAGATGAAAATATCAGTTTATATTCCTTGCTATAATTCTGAAAAAACAATTGAGCAGTGTATTAAAGCTTTAAAAAAACAAAGCTCGAAGCCTGCAGAAATAATTGTTATTGATGATGGATCAACTGATGCAACAAAAAAAATTGCTTTAGAACAAAAAACAAAAGTTATAAGCCACAAGAAAAACTTAGGAATTGCAACTGCAAGAAATACTGCTTTAAAGCATGCAAAACATGAATTCGTTGCAGGAATCGATTCTGATGCTATCGCTGATAAAAACTGGTTAAAGAATCTTTATCAAACTATGAAGAAAGAAGACGCAGTTCTTATTGGAGGACAAGTTAACGAACAAGTAAAAACCTTAGCTGATAAGTGGCGATCAATCCATATGAATCAAAGTTGGGGTAAAAAAAAAATTATCAATCCAAAATATGTTTCTGGAAATAATTTTCTTTCTGTCAAAAAAACAATCTTAGAAATTGGAGGATATAACACTAAATATAAAACTAATTATGAAGATGTTGATATTTCAAAAAGATTAAAAAAAGCAAACCATAAAATCATTTATGAACCAAAAGCAAAAATTCAACACAACATTAGAGACTCTACAACAACTGTTCTTAATCGCCATTGGAAACATATGTTTTGGGATTATCCAACACCAAATAATTTTCAAAATAAATTTTTAAAAGTCATCATTAATTTTTATACTGTGTTAAAATTCTTATTAAAAGACATAGTTACAAAGCCAAAACTGCTGTTGATAGATATAATATTATTTTTTCAT
>JAHIUF010000083.1 GCA_018817005.1 Nanobdellota archaeon | reverse complement strand
GCATCAATCATAGAAAGACCTGTAGTCTCAAGATACGTAACCAACATTATCACCTCTTTTTTAAAGTTAAAGATTTTTAAACAACTTTAATATATAAACTTTTCGAAAAAAAGGATTATAAATTTATTAACTTAAGGACGGTAACAACAAAAGAATTAGTCTAAAATACAAGCAATAGTCATTAAAGCAATATTAAAAGGTATAATTGCAATCAGTCCAGCTAAAAGCTGAGAAGATGTGAAAAAACAGACTAGCGTCCATGAAATGCTTAAGATTGAACAAATCACTGCAAGAACACGATTTTTTGGATATACCAACAACAGAAATACTACCGGACCAAGAATCAATGCCATTATGTTAAATTTGGAATTTGAAAAACCCAGATACTTTACTACATCAATAAAAACTGCAAAAGGAAGTTTCCAAATATCAACAAGCAAATCAAACAACATAAACAAAATACCTATAACTATCAATGGCAAAAGAAAAAGTACAAAAAATATTAATAAAGAATAATTCTGGACAAACAAGCTAATCTCTGAACCAACTCCAAAAACAGCCTCAGAAACAGAAACAATGGCCTTTGAAACAAACTCAGATATCATCAAAATTAAACTACAATAATAAGTATAAAAATCTTTCTTTTATAAATCAAGAATGTGAAGTGCATAAAAAAGACGTGAAAAACACATAAAAAACTATATAAACCAAGAAAACTTCGTTTAAAAAATGGATTATAAGACTTTAGTTGAAGTTTATGAAGAAATTGAAAAGACTTCTAAGAGACTTGCAAAAACTTATTTTATATCAAATCTTTTAAAGAAAACCCCTGTTAATGATTTGCAAAGAATCATTTTGCTTTTAAGAGGAAAATTGTTTCCTGAATGGGATAAAAGCAAGATTGGTGTTGCTGGAAGACTTGTTCTAAAATCTATTGCTGCAGCTTCGGGAGCTCATAACACTGAAATAGAAAATTTATGGAGAGAACTTGGCGATTTAGGTCTTGTGGCTGAAAAAGTTATACAAAACAAGACTCAAATAACCCTTTTTCAAAAAAATCTTACTGTTGAAAAGGTGTTTTCAAATCTTCAAAAAATCGCGACTATTGAAGGCATGGGTAGTGTTGATAGAAAAACAAAGCTTATATCTGAACTTTTATCAAATGCAACACCTAAAGAAGCAAAATACATTGTAAGAACAGTTCTTGAAGATTTAAGAGTTGGTATCGGCTCAAGCACAATGAGAGATGCTATTGTCTGGGCATTTTTGCCTATAGACATAAATTTTGATTCTGAGAAAATTTCCATTGATGTTGACAGAGAAGAATATAATAAAATGGTTGAAATAATCCAATCTGCCCTTGATAAAAGCAATGATTTTGGTGTTGTTGTCAGAGCTGCAACAGTAGGAATTTCTGAGCTTGAAAAAGTTACAATAATTCCTGGAAATCCTATTAAGGTGATGCTTGCTCAAAAAGAGAATAATATTGATGATGCTTTCAAACGAGTTGGAACGCCTGCAGTTATTGAATTCAAGTATGATGGTTTTCGAATGCAAATTCACAAATTCCAAGATCAGATTAAGATTTTCACCAGAAGGCTTGAAGAAGTCACGAAACAATTTCCTGAAGTTGTAAAATACGTTCAAGAAAATATTGGTGCTGAAGAATTCATAATTGATTGTGAAGCGGTCGGCTATGATTCTAAAACAGAAAAATACTTGGTTTTCCAGCATATTTCTCAAAGAATCAGAAGAAAATATGATATTGAGCAATTGGCTCAGAAGCTTCCTGTTGAGATTAATGTCTTTGACATTTTATTTTACAATGGAGAAAACCTCTTGAAAAGAGCATTTAAGGATAGGCGAGTAATTCTTGAAAAAATTGTTAAGGAGAAAAAATTTGAAATTATTTTATCTCATAAACTGATTACTTCTAGCAAAGAAGAAGCTATGAAATTCTACGATGAATCTGTCAGAAAGGGTAATGAAGGCATTATGGTAAAAAATATTGAAGGTATTTATAAACCCGGATCAAGAGTTGGAACGTGGATAAAGGTAAAATCAACTATGGATACTCTTGACTTAGTCATTGTTAGTGCTGAATGGGGTGAAGGTAAAAGAAGTGGTTGGTTTACGTCATTCACACTTGCCTGTATTGATGATGACGGCAACTTATTAGAGATTGGAAAAGTCGGCACTGGTGTTAAGGAAAAAGCAGAAGAAGGCTTATCTTTTGGTGAACTAACAGAGTTACTGAAACCCTTAATCAAAACAGAAAAAGGTCGTGAAGTTACATTCAAACCAGAAATTGTTCTTGAAATCCAGTTCGAAGAAATTCAGAAAAGTCCTACTTATTCTAGTGGTTATGCTCTTCGTTTTCCAAGAGTTAAAACTCTCAGAGAGGATCGAAGTCCTGAAGATGCTTGTACTTTAGATAGGATTAAGGAAGAGTTTGAAGCTCAGAAAAAATCATGAATTCAAATATTAAAACGAGTGTTGAAGAACAAAACAACAAATACTTACAAACCAAATTAAGTGAAGCAAAATATTTCTTAGAAGATTATTTTCCTGTTTTTTACAAAAATATTGATTTGCCTATAACTCTAATTTATAATTGCACACATAATGGTGGTGGTTTTCAAAGGGATAAAGGTATTAGAATTTATACAACACAACCAAAAAAGGTTATTAAAGATAGTGACCAAATTAGAACCTTCTTTGGAGTTTTTAAAAGAGAGAATGCTTATCTTATAACTCTTATTCATGAATATTGTGAGGGTTTATTTTATTATTTTGGAAGGCAAACAAAGAATCAAGTGATAAAAGATTTTGATTTAACTTTAGATTCCAGCTATAGTTTAAACCATCAATTCGCAATGAAAGTTGAATTATCTTGTTTGGATATCTTAATCTCAGAGCATGAAAAATCTGATAAAGATTTTATCAAACGAAGAAAAGCTCGATTAAAAGAAATGTTTATCTAAAAAAAACAACTGTTTCATTTTTGAAACAATGTTTCATAAATGAAAACATTTATATATTAGCACAATCTATTCTCGATAAACCATGGAAGCAAAAGATGTGCTTGAAAAACTTTTTGACCAAAATAAACTATTAATTCTCAAATTTTTTTTAGACAATCCAGAACAAGAATTCTATTTGAGAGAGTTATCTAAAAGAATAAAAATACCTGTGACAACCACATTCAGACTTATAAAAAAGCTCAAAGAACTTGAAATAATAATAGAACATAAAATTAAAAAATTCAAACTCTACTCACTAAACTCAACAAAAAGCACTGCTTTTCTTCAAGAGTTATTTGCATTTAAAAAATCTGCACTCAATGAATTCATAGAACAAACGTCGAGAATAGAGGGCGTTGAAAAAATCATATTACACGGAAAAGAAGAAAAAGACAAAGCAAACATATTACTCATAGGAACAAACATTCCTGTCGAGCAGGTAAAGAAAATTGTCTTTGAAATAAAAGAGATGTTTAACTTTTCAGTGATAGACTTAACTTTAGATCCTGAGCAATTCAGCAAAATGTCAAATATGGGCCTTTTTCCAGGTCGAAGAACAACCTTGTTTCAAAAATAGATATTCTAAAACACACATTACAGTTAGGAAATATTTAAATAGCAGTATAGAAATGTATATAACAAGAGAGGTTTTTGGCGAGAACTGATTCGAATTTAACTTTGGCGAGTTAAACCGAATAAAAAACCTTGGCGAATTGGTTAAAAAAATTGGCGTTCTAAGGAAAAGATAGTTTTGACTAATTATAAATATTATGGTAGTAGAAACTATATAATAAAAACTATAAAATAAATAAACAAAAAAACAAGGGGGTTAAGACCAAAATGGACTTCGTCGTATCGAACGCAGTAAAACAAGAAAAAATGGCAGAAGAAAACTTTGACATCGGACAAGCCAATATAAAAGTTATTGGTTGTGGAGGAGCAGGAAACAACATGGTTAACTGGCTCTACAAAAAAGGAATAAAAGGGGCAGAAATACTTGCCTGCAACACAGATCAACAACATCTGAACATTATCGATTCTGATCGTAAATTCCTAATAGGAAAGGACGTTACCAAAGGACTTGGTTGTGGGGGCTTCCCGGCGAAAGGAGCAGAAGCTGCGCAAGAGAGTCTACAAGAAATAAAAGAAGTGCTAAAAGGCTCTGATATGGTTTTTGTTTGCGCAGGAATGGGTGGCGGAACAGGAACAGGAGCAGCACCAGTGATAGCAGGAGTAGCAAGAGACACAGGAGCGATAGTAATCGGAACAGTGACAATGCCTTTCAACATTGAAAGAGCAAGAGTTGACAAAGCAGAGTTTGGACTACAACAACTGAGACAACAATCGGATACAGTAATAGTAATAGACAACAACAGACTAGTACAAATTGCCGGGAACTTACCCGTACAACAAGCCTTCGCAGTTGCAAATGAACTAATTGCAACAATGATAAAAGGTATTGTAGAAACAATTGCCATACCATCTTTAGTCAACCTTGACTATGCAGATGTAAAAACCATCATGACAGATGGAGGCGTAGCAGCAATCGGAGTAGGCGCATCAGACACAAACAATAGAGTAGAAGAAGCAGTAAAAGGTGCACTTAGTAACCCCCTACTAGATATTAGCTATGAAGGCGCAACAGGAGCAATCATCCACGTATCAGGAGGACCTGATATGACACTAGATGAAATCAGCAGAGTTGGAGAACTAGTAACAGAAAGCATGGATGACGATGCAAATGTTATCTGGGGAGCAAGAGTACTCGAATCAATGAAGGGAAAACTAACAGTGATGACTATAATTACAGGCGTAAAAAGCCCTTGGATACTTGGAAAAAGCAGCCCTTCACAAAAAGAGAGTGCAAGAAACGCAATGTCTGAAGAACTCGGAATTGAGATAGTCAGATAAAACTGATTATCTAATTATTTTTTTTTCATGGTCACTTCTTGGCCTTCACTATTTTTGTTGCATCACCCCAAACGATCCCCCTAAAAATGTGAAGGCCGCGTTTTTTTCTTTTTAATCTCCTTTTCTTTTTTATTCTTCTTTCTTTGGTTATTCTACTTTCTTTGTTTATTCTTGTTCTCAAAAAAACAAAATATTTATATAGGATTTATTCTAAACATAATAAAGGGTGATGGGATGAAAAAGCACAATCATGATCTATATTATATTGTAATTGTTCTATTTATAGCAACATTTGTTCTTAGTGTAATGCTTAAAATCAATCCTGAATTATCTGCATCTGGAAGAGCTGTTTATGAAATAAAGACTTATGAACAAAAAACACCTATAACTAGAGCCATCACCACAAGAGATCAACAAGAAATACTCTCAACAGAAAAACTACTAAAACCAATTGAAATAGTAAAAGAAGATAAAAAATTAAAGACATCTTTTTTTAAATCAATTATATCAACTGATTCAGTGAGAGAAAGACCAATCACTTTTTCAAGAAAAAACGTTGAATCTCCTCTTTCATGGAACAGTGATGTTGCAAATGAAGGAGAATGTACTTGGTTAAATGTTGAAAATAAAGATTATACACTTCTGAAAAGTATGACTGGTTCTGATGCTTGTAAAAAGGTTGGTTATAATCAATGTTTAACCATTAATAACGTAGTTGAAAAACAGATTTACAGCTCAAACAATAATTTATGCCAGGGATTAAGATTTGAAATAGTAAACAACAACTTTGATGATTGTGACCAAAGAATTAGAACAACAAACAATCCATGCTCCATAAGTGAAGGTGGAGATGATTTCAGGCAGAATAGTTATACAACAGTTCTTTGTTGTAACTAAATTTGTTCTTTTTAATCAGTTTTTAATTCTCTAAAATAATAATTCTGCCTCGGAGAATTATCTTTATCAAAAGGCTTTAACTCTTCAAATCGTTGAAAATACTCATGTTCTCTTATTTGATTCATAACTGATATTGAAGGATGATTAGCGTCTATTGTTTCTCGTTCGAAAATATCCTTATAACAAACCTGCTTTCTTTCAGGGAACAAAACTGCTAATACTTCAAAAGTCTTTTTTTCAAGAAAACGATCAAACTTCTTATTGTAATATTCACCTTTTAATTCTAGAAAAACATTGTAGTAAATAATTCCACCATTAACTTCTGATAAAAAACAATCTTCACTTATGCTTTTTATAATTAATTCAAGTTCTTTCTTGTCGAGATAAGGCTTAACTGGTCTCATAGAAAAGCTCATTTTCAAAGCTAGTTATGATTAAACAGTATAAAAAGCTTTCTTTTCAAAAGGCTCTGTAGAAATGCTCTTACGAAGTAGAGCATTTCAATAATACTTCTTGTTGCTCGTTCAATATTGTATGCTAGGATTTTACATAATAGTTCTATTTTTTGTGTTTTGTATTTTCTGGCTTTTAGTTTTGAGCCGTAT
>JAHIUF010000082.1 GCA_018817005.1 Nanobdellota archaeon | reverse complement strand
CAACAAAAAACCACATCAAAACAGAAAGAGAAAAAGCATACGAAACCAAAGAAACACTACAACCATACCTAAATAAAGTAAAAGAAAACATACAAGAATCAAACCTCGCAAAATTAATAACAAACATATTAGACGATGACTTGTGGACACAACCAAACAAAGAAAAAGTAGAGGAAACAAAAAAAACAATAGAAGAATATGAAGTTAAAATCGGAAACAAAAAAATCTATAATAACAAAAATAAACTAAAACTAGTTTAAAAAAATATTATGATAAGAATGATCAAAATAATCATTAAAATTGCAAAAGCTGCAGGAAGAATAATAGAAGAAGAGAAAAAAAAGAAACAAACAATCTTCATTAAAGAAGATTCAAGTGTTCTCACATTAACAGATGTAAAAGTTGATGAATTTATAATAAATCAATTAAAAAAATATTTTCCAAATGAAGAAATATTAACAGAAGAATCAAAAAATAAAGTAAGAAAAAAATCATTTTTTTGTGTTGATCCAATTGACGGAACAAAAGAATTTTTAAAAAGCATCTCATCAAATAAATACAATGAATACAGTGTTCAAATTGGATACGTAAAGAAAGGAGAAGTAATATTAGGTGTTGTTTATCAACCAGCAATTGATAAATTATATTATGCAACAAAAGGAAAAGGCGCACATATAAATTACAAAAACAAAACAAAAAGGATATTTACAAAACAAACAAACAAGATAATTGTTGGAAAATATAATATTGATACACAATTAAAACGAGTTCTTAAAAAGAAATTTTTCAAAACAATTAAAGATGTTTCATTAGGTGGCGGATTTGGAGTGAAAGTATGCCTTGTTGCAGAAGGAAAATATGATAAGTTTGTACATACAAATTATAGCTCAAAAAAAGTACATGCTTCATTATGGGATAGCTGTGCACCAGATATAATATTAAAAGAAGCTGGCGGAAGGTCTTATGAAATCAACACATTAAATAATATAAAATATGACCCTAAAAAAATAGCATTAACAAAAGGATATATTGCTTGTGCAAACAGATCAAAAAAAATATTTGTGTTTGATGTGGATGGAGTTCTCGGAGATTTTCAAAAATTAAAAATAATCAGGGATGTAGCTCACATAAAAAATGTTGCGAAGAAAAATAAATTAAATATTAGCAAAGCTAAAAAATTATTTTATGAAACAAGAAAAAAACTAAAAACAAAAGGAAAACATTCTACAATAAATGTGATGCAAAAATTAGGAATTACAAAAAAGGAATATTATAACATAATGAATTCCGTTAGTGTAAAAAACAGAATAATAATAACAAAAAATGCAAAAAAAACATTGAAAAAATTATCAAAGGAAAATGCAATAGTATCACTTACAAACACACCATACTTTGCAATGAAAAAAACACTCCAACATTTAAGATTATTTGAATTCTTTGATAAATTATATTGTATAGACACACATAACTACATAAAACCATCAATGAAAATATTCAGAACCATACTAAAAGAATTCAACTGCAAAAAAGGAATATCTATAGGAGACAATCTGAAAAAAGATATAGTTCCAGCAAAAAAAGTTGGATTAAAAACAATATGGTATACAAAAGAGAAAAAAGAAGAAAAATATGTTGATTACAAAATAGATGACTTGAAAGAAATAATTGAGATAGAAAAATGAGCATAGAAGAAAAACTAACAGAAGAAGATAAGGAATTCATATTAAACGAAGTAGAGAGAGAAAGAAGAAAAAAATTGGTGACAAAACTAATCGAAGAAGGAATAAATAGTGGAGATGAAGATGTTCTAACACCCAGTATTAAATTATTAGGAATACTAAAAAAATTCGATCTAAAAAAATATGAAGAACTATTAACAAAAGTAAGAAAAGAAATAGATAGATTTGGCAACACAATATATAAACCAATTATAAAAATGATCAACATCAATTTAACAGAATATCCAGAAAAACACTACCAAGAACTTAACAAAAATAATGAAAAGATTGAAATGGACTTAGAATATTATAATAGTTTAATAAATAATAGAGTGAGTGATAAAAAAGAACTGCTTAGAATAAAAAACACAGAACAATTCAAATTATTAAAAAAAACTCACAAAAAATGCGCAGAACTAACAGAAAAAGGAATGAATGATGAAAATGCAATAGTAAGACGAAACGCTATAGAAAAATTAAGAACTCTAGCAAAAATCAATCCAAAAAAATACGAAGAACTAATAGAAAAAGGAATGAATGACGCAGACATGATAATAAGAGCAAAAACAGCGCAAACACTAGTAGGATTAGCAATATTAAATTCAAAAAAATACAATGAACTATTCAAACAAGGAATAGAAGATAGAAATGGGCTTGTAAGAGCCGAAACTGTGAAAACACTAACTGCAATAGCACAAATAGACTCAAAAAAATACGAAGAACTATACAAACAAGGAATCAATGACAAATATGTTGTAAAAGAAACTGTAGAAACACTAGAATTACTATCCTTAACATTACAAAATAAAAGATTCATAAAAATAAATAATTCAAAACATAAATTTCTAAAAGAATATCTTAATTCTAAATTTATATACAAACACAACAGAAAACTCAAAGAAAAAAAACAAATTATTTATGAACTAACAACAATTATTAACGAAAACAAATGCAATTACACAAATATGACTTCAATGATTAAAAGAAATAACATAACCAATCTGGATGATTTTCTAGAATGCGGAAGTATACAAACAACCCATGATATAATAAATAAACTGGGAGAAGGAGCATCCGGACAAACATACTTGATATTTCACAAAGAATACGATCGAGAAATGGCCATGAAACTAATACCTACAAACAAATATGATATGAAAGAAGCAAAAATACTATCAGAACTCAAACACAAACACATTGTAGATATAAGAGGAATAGAAACAAACATCAAAAAAGAAGGAAAAGAAACATACACAATAATTATGGAATACATAAAAGGAAAAACTCTAGAAAAAATAATGAAAAAAAACCCAAATGGACTATCAGTAAAGAAAATAATGAAATACTCACAACAATTATTAAACGCAATCGAATACATGGATAAAAAACATAAATTTCATAGAGATCTTAACCTCAACAACATCATAATAGAAGAAGAAAATGACAACTTAAAAATCATAGACTTCGGGATAGCAACGGATGATGATAATGAACCAAGAGACAACAGAAAATATGGTGGACCAAACGACATATTCTCGTGGGGATTAATAACATATAAACTAGCAACTGGAAAACATCTAACAAGACAAGAAAACTGGACGAAATCATCAAAATACTACGCAGACAGAATAAAAGAACTAAAAATAGAAATAAGAAAAGATGATGGAACAATAAATGAAACATACAAAACAAAAATAATCAACAACACACCAAAACAACTACAACAACAAATAATAACTGCACTAGAAAACAAAGAAAAACAAACAAATGAAAAGCAACTGGCGCTATTCAAAGAATCATACGAACCAGCACAACTAGAACTATTTGAAAGATGAGTCTGGAAGAAAAAGTCAACAAAGAAAAGTATGATGATAGATTTACACCGGTTAATATATCAAAACGAAAGCAATATAATATAACACCCATCAAAGCTAATAACTTTTTGAATGGTATAAAACAAAAAGAATATAACAAAACAATTGTAACCTTTCTTATATCGCTAAGAAAAGTAAAAAAATATCCTAAGAGATTTAATCTTGGGGAGATACACTCATTTATTGAAAATCAAATAAAACCATCTGAAATCAAAAAATATAACAAAGAATTTGATTATCAATCAATAATAAAATTTAAGGAGAAAAAAATCACCCCAAAGCAAGCTAATGATTTCTTAAAACGAGATAAAAACAGATTCACTACTCATAACATAACAGAATTTATTTTAAGAAGATATTCATTTAAACAAGAAATTGAATCAGCCGAAACAATAAAATATAAAAAAAGATTTTCTGATCGGGACATCATATCATTTAAGAAATCAAACATCCCTCCAGAAAAAGCAAATTCATTTCGTAAAAGATTTTCTAGAAATGAAATCATAAGTTTAGTGAAGTACAACATAGACTCTAAAATAGCTAAAAAATACCTAAGAAGATTTGATGGTATTGCAATCTACGAACTTATTAAAGCAAATATTAAACCATCACAAGCAAAAAAATATAATGAACAGCTTACATCAAAAGATATTATTCCACTTGCAAGATTAAAAATTCTACCTGACATTGCCAACCTGTATGATAACAAGTTCAATGGATTAGGTATCGCTTGTCTTATAAATGCAAGAGTTGACTCACAAACAGCAAATAAATACGCTAAAAGAATAATTGGAATTGAACTTGCATTAGCAAAAAAATTAGGAATTAAATTTACCAAAATAGATAAACTAATTCAAGATTTTGAAAAAAGTATTAATGAAGAAAGAAAAAATGAATTGTATTTCCAACATGCAAAGACTGATTTAAATTCTTTAATAGACGAAGCCATAAACAGTTGTTTTCATTCCAAAAAACCCATATTCTCAATCAAAGAAACATCTACAAACAAATATATCAATCATTACGTTTTCAAGATTTTACAAAAAAAAATTCCTAAAAAAATATTAGCAAAAAAATTAGGAATTAAATTTACCAAAATAGATAAACTAATTCAAGATTTTGAAAAAAGTATTAATGAAGAAAGAAAAAATGAATTGTATTTCCAACATGCAAAGACTGATT
>JAHIUF010000081.1 GCA_018817005.1 Nanobdellota archaeon | reverse complement strand
TTTTTTCATGCTTTTAAGTATATTAGTATTTCAAGTTTATTTAATAACAGAAAAAAAAAATTATTTAATACTATTAGGTTTAGTTGTTGGATTTGCGTGTCAAATTTACAGATTAGAAATTTCATTATTACTAATCTTTTTCATAACTTGGTTTTTAAAAAACAAAAATCTCTGGATAACCATAAAAAAAAGTTTTCTGATTGCAATAATTATAATGATAGTGTTATTGCCATTCTTCATGTATGAAAATGTTTTTTTTTTACAAAACACTAAAACAAGTTTATTCATTAGATATATGGGTCGCTCTATGCAACGAGTTGGTTTACCAGTAAGATTACATGAAAAAAATCAATATGATGACATGGTTATCAATATGCATGGATCTGAAAATCCTTATGTTGGTGAATTAGGACTGCTGTTCTTGGGAAAAAGTAATTTTTTATATTCTAATTTTGATTCGTGTCACTTTAATTATTGGTTTGAGTATTCCAAAGAAAAAAATATATTTCATAAATTTGAGTTTGTAAATATTTTAATTAGTGTCTTTTTTATTATGGGTATTTTTTATTATGTGCATAAAACAAAAAAAACATTTTTTGTCATTGTTTTCTGTATTAACCTGTTTATTATACTTATACATGAGTTAACAAATGATTTGTTTCTAGCGTACCCATTAATTTTAGGCATCATTCCTTTAGCTTCATTAACAATAAATAAATTTTATCAAAGAAAAAAAATGTTTATCATAATAATGTTAATTATCATAATTCACCACACTTTATTTTCTGCAGTTATTCCTAGTTTTGAAACCAGTTTTCTGAACAAAAACTATTCTAATGATAAATTTGTTACGACAATTTATTTTTATTGCTATGAAACCAGCCTTAATAGTAATTGGACTATTTACGGTCCACTGTGTAAACCATTTGAAAGATTATTAAATAATAAAGAAGACATAAACTTTAAAAAAATAATATTTTCTCTTGAAAAAGAAGATTTTATTAATTAAATATGATATTATTGAATAGAAAGTTCTTTTTCAAACAAAAGAATTAATTCATTAGTTTTACTCACATTAATTTCTACAGATTCAAAAGACATATTTCCTTTTACTGTGTTCTTAACTCGAAATTTTAGATGATTCAAAAAATCTGAATAAGACCATAAGTAACTTTTGCAAGCAAAGTTTTTTGGTTGGAAATATACCTGACTTGTTAAGTCTAATTCCATTGAACTACATTGCACGCTTATTCTCTTCTTTTTGTTGTTAAAAGAAACTAATTCTTTAGCAAAATCTATTGCTGATTGAAAAGAATCAAATGTTTCTCCAACAATATTTGGTGAGAACCAAAAAGATATGTATGAATCAGAGTCAGCAAAAATCTTTGCTATTTCTTCTAGTTCATCATTAGTTGCCTTCTTTCCATTTTTTAATCTTATATTTTCATTTCCTGATAATGCTGATATCAAAAAACCTGAATCTGTTTTTTTTGCATAAGAAATCATTTGTTTTGCAAACTCCTTGCTTGGCAGTTGCCAATCTTCAAACAAAATACCAATAAATATTTTTTTCTTTTCTAAATCTTTAAGGATTCTAACCCAATCATTTAGTTTTGAATCACAAGAAATCATGATTTTAGAAACACCTAAACTGTTCAAGTACTCGAAATCAGCAAAGATCTTTTCAGGTGAACGAATAAATGCTCCTTTTTTATTGGACAAGATTTTTTGTGAAAAAGCACTTCCTCCACAACAAGGGCAATTATGAATACAACCTTTTTGAGTTGGAAGATAAAAAAAGTTTTCATTTTCAAACTTCTGATTAACACCCGGAGCTTTGGGACCTAAATAAAAACCCATGTATTCTTTCCAGTGTCGCATAAATGAAATGTCTGTATAGTTACATTTATTTATGTCATTATCGAAATGAGATATTTTTTTGTCAACTACAAAACCAAAAAAATTTCTATAAGCAATATTAGGAAACTTTTTCAAAGATTTTCTGCCTTCAGATATCAGTGATTTAAAAATAGTTGGTAAAAGTGTTTCTTGGTCGCCTTTTAAAACAACATCAATCGCTTCACAGTTTTTTAAAAGTTCATATCTAAAAAAATTTGCTGAAAAACCACCGACCAAAACAAAACAATCAGGATTAATTTTTTTGCAGGATTCGGCAATAACTTGAACTCCATGAAGAAAATAGTACCAATGACAATCCAAAATTATGATATCAAAATCAAAAGAAGCTATCAACTCCTCAAAATTCATATCTGAATCTAATTTCATCTCTAAAGGAATGTTTAATCCAGTAACCGAAAAGTTTTTTGAACGAAGATTGTTAAGAACACCAACTATACCTGCCGGCAAAAACAAAAAATCTGATAGTTCAGGATTACAAAATGGGTGAATGTATAATATTTTTGGCTTCACTTTAAAAGAATAAAGATCATTCTTATTTTAAAAGTTATGTTTTCCCACTTAATAAAAATAAAAAAAACGCATAACATTTTTAAAGTATTTATCAATTCAGTCAAATATGAAAATCACCATGATTAACTCAGAAATCATACCTTATGAAAGTTTACCTTTTGGATTTAGCATCTTAATAAAAACACTTAAAAAAAATCTTATTGAACCTGAAATAATTGATTATAATTATTTAAAAAAAATTGGTCCAGTAAATATTTTATTCTCACTTGAAGATATAAATAATTATTTATTTTATGATAAAATAACAACTGAAATGGATTTAGCCCTTCATAAAATATCTGATCTTATAACAAATAACATCATAGGATTTTCATGCTTTTCATATGAATCTTTGAAAAACTCACTCATATTAGCCAAATATGTAAAGGAAAATTTTCCGGAAAAAAAGATTATTTTTGGAGGAATAGGAACAAATAATTATGAACAAGAACTCATGAAAGATTTCAAATTTATTGACTTCATGCTTATGAAAAAAAGCGAACAACAATTATTGGTGTTAATAACTTGTTTGTATGACAAGAAAAATTTTCAGAAAATACCAAATTTGATGTTTAGAAATAAATTAGGAATAATAAAAAGCAATCCATTGTCACAAATCGACATTAATTCACAAGAAATTCCCGATTATAATTATTACTTTAATGTAAAAAAAAGTTTTATGCTGCAATATATGACTTCAGAGGGTTGTGTAAATAATTGTGCATTCTGTGGTTTAGTCAAAAACAAAATCCAATATAAAAAAGAGAGTAAAGTCATAGAGGAAGTAAATTATTTGAAGAATAAGTATTGCGTAAAAGATTTCTGTTTTCAAGATGACAACATCAATACCAATCCTGAAAGAACAATAAAACTAATGAACGCCTTGAAAAAAACAAACATTAAATGGTATGCACTTTCATCAGCGAATCTTATAACTAATAAAATAATTAAAAAAATGGCTGAAGCTGGATGTAAATGGATTCAGTTTGGTCTTGAAAGTGGATCAAAAAAAGTCTTGAAACTAATGAACAAACCAATTGATTTAGATAAATTTTCTGAAGTTCTACGCGAATGTAAAAAAATGGGAATTGAACCACAATTAAACATAATAATGGGTTATCCTGGAGAAACAGAATTTGACATTCGTGAAACATTAGAATACTTGTATAAAAACAAAGAGAATTATTCGCATATTAATCTGATGCTTTTTAGATTGTACTTCGCATCAGTTATTGGTCAACAACTCAAAAGTGAATACAGAGATCCTACACAACTCAAAAACAATGTAGAAAGATACAACTATTTTATTAATATTAACAATCGACAGAGCATAGAACAATACATTTCATTTCTTGAAAAAAATAATATTTCTTATATTTCTGTGTTTAAACCAAAACAAAAAAATAATTAACACAAATACATTCTCTCAACCGAAATCTATTTAAAAAAAACATCATTTCATCAGAGAATAAATTGGGGGTTTGATTTTTATGATTGAAGAAGAAAGCATTTTGGACAATATGGAGATTCATAAGAACTTTGCAATTGTTTCTCTTAATCCAAAGATTTATCCTTTAAGTGTTATCTTTTCTGCAGCATACTGGTTGCTTGATAAAGCACATGTTATTATTGACGGCGATCCGGAAACTGAGATTCTTGTTGAGATGAGACCTAGAGATAAAGATGTTGATTTAAAGGAACTTGGAAACAAGTTTAATGATGAACTAATAAACTACGCAGTTTACACTGTGCAATCTACGAGAAATAAGCGTCTTAGAGAGATGATTGTAGAAAACGCACTTTCTGGAAATTTAAGGACTGGAAATCCACAACCTCCGAGATGGGATGACAGCAATAAACAAAATAATAACGATGACTTCTGTCCAACCTGTCAGCCAGAAACAGTCAATGACCCAAATGATATTGCTCAAATAAGAAAACCAAGGGAAAAACCTGAGGATTTCAGATAAAGATGCCTTCTATAACAATTAAAGAGGATAAGTGCATAGTTGATTTAAATAAAGAGTTCTATCCTGAATCAATCATAAAAAAAGGAATTGAACAATTCAAAGGAGCAAAAAAGATTGAGTTAAGCACCAAGGGAAAAGTGTTTATTACAACAACAAAAAAGGCTGACTTGGAAGAAATTGGATATGAATTCTGTGACTTTTTACTCACACTAATACAAGGGGGAAATGAGGTTTAAATGGTATTCAGCGCATTTAATGAAAAATCCAAAGTTCAGAAAAATATTGATTCTGATTACGTCATAAACTTTTACAGGACAAAAAAATATGATGATGAACATATTCTTGTAACAACAGAACATGGAGGCTGGGCTGTTTTAAATCAGGAAGAATTTGACCTTTTACGATTCAACAAATTAAACGAAGATGAAAATTTAAAGCGAGTGCTTGAAGATAAAGGAATAGTTTTGACGGAAAAAAGCCGAAATGATATTCTTAATGCTACAAAAAACAAGTTTCATCATACCTGGCGAGGAACAAGTCTGCATATACTAGTTCCAACTCTGCGTTGTAACATGAAATGCATATACTGTCATGCAAAATCTCATGATCCAAAAGAAAAAAAGTATGATATGACAACAGAAACCGCCAAAAAAGTTGTTGATTTCATATTTCAAAGTCCAAGCCCAGACATAACAATTGAGTATCAAGGTGGAGAACCACTTCTCAATTTTGAAATTATAAAATACATACACGAGTATGCAAAACAAAAAAGCAAAGAAACAGGCAAAAGAACAAATTTTGTAATAGTTACAAACTTTACAACGATGACTGAAGAAAAATTAAAATATCTTATGGATAACAAAATTGATCTTTGCACGTCAATCGACGGCCCAAAAGAATTACATGATCACAACAGAAAATTTTATGGCTCGAAAAATAGTTCGTATGATGAAGTTATAAAAACAATTGGAAAGCTAAAAAAATATGGACGAGGAATGGGAGCACTTCCAACAATCACAAAAAAATCTTTGGAATACCCTATTGAAATAGTTGATGAATATATACTGCTCGGACTTGACAATTTTATGTCAAGAAACCTTAACTGCATGGGCTTTGCAAAAAATCTCTGGGACAAACTAGGGTACACCGCTGAAGAATACATTGATTTTTTCAAAAAAGAAGCAGATTATATTTTAGAAGTCAACAAGAAAGGATATAGATTCATAGATTTCAAGCTTCGCGTGATTTTACAAAGACTTCTATCTGACAGACCAAGAACATTCACGTGTTTTGGATCACCATGCGGTGCAGTAATTGGACAAATCGCTTATGCAGAAAATGGAAACATATACACCTGCGACGAAGCAAGATCAGATGACACATTCATCATAGGAAACGTCCACACGCATACATATGTGGAAGTTATGAAAAAATCAGGCTGTAAAATCGTTGATTTAAGTTCCTGCATGTCGTTAACTTGTGACAATTGTGTATGGTATCCTTACTGCGGAACATGCATGGTCTGGGCTAAAGGCGGACAAGACAATCCAATATCAAAACTCGCGATGGATTATGAATGCAAAATACGAAAATTCCAAGTTGAATACTTATTTGAAAAACTAATATTTGACAAAGAAGCAAGAAAAATATTGATGCATTGGGCTTATCCAAAAAAGCATCCTTACAAATATACTAAAAATCTTAAAACCTTAAAAGAACGAGAAGAATTCATAAAAAGCTTGAAATAAGATGAGAAAAAATGTTGATATAAAGGTTGGATACGGCTGTAATAATGATTGCTTTCATTGCGTTATAGCAGACAAAAGAAGAGATTTGATTAAACAAGGAAAACCAATTAACAGAACAACAAAAGAAGTATTCAAATTAATCGATTACGCAGAAAATGAAGGTGCAGATTCAATAGTTCTTACAGGTGGAGAAATAACCATTAGAAAAGATTGCTTTGAAATCGTTGAATACGCTTCAAAAAAGAATTTTCGAGGCATAAACATGCAAACAAACGGCAGAATGTTTTTCTATAAAGAATTTGCACAAAGAATGGCACAATACAAAAAAATATCATTTACAATCGCACTTCACTCAGCAGACGCCAAACATCATGACCGGGTAACAGGCGCTAAAGGAAGCTTTGAACAAACATTGCAAGGAATAAAAAACTTAAAAGAAGCAGGTGTTGGAAATAGAGTCGGATTAAAAGTTGTAATATCCAAAAGAAATGTCGCAACACTGCCAGAACTCGTAAAGATTGGAAATGAATTAAGAGTTGGATCAATAAACATTGCATTTCCTCACGCAATGGGAAACGCAAGACTTAACTTTTTTGATTGCGTGCCAAAATACTCAGAAATTGCAAAATACGTTGATGAAACAATAAAAGTTTCAAACGAGTTAAACCAACACATAGACTTTGAAGCAATACCACTATGCTACTTAGAAGGAAACGAACATGTTGCAAGCGAGTTTCGACTCTCAGACCACACAATACTACAAGACATGGATCACACCGATGAAAACTATACAAAAACCAGAAAATACTTTGCCAAGAAGAAAGGACCACAATGCAAAGAATGCAAGTACTTCCTTATATGCGAAGGGCCATGGAAAGATTATGTGGACGGATACGGATTTGAAGACTTAAAACCTGTAAAAGGAGAATATATCAGTAACATTTCAGATTTAAAAAGACAAATTAATTAGAACATGATTCTAACATATCAACATATTAAAACTAATACAACGAAAGAATTCTATGAAATTAAAAAAGAACTTGACTCATATAACAGGAAATCTAATGTTTGCTTCTACGAAAAAGAATTAAGCAATAGAACAGATGGAACCCAAATTCTGGAATATGCAAAAAATAAAGCATTAAGAATAAAAATAATCAGTGATGGCAAAATTTTTTCGAATCAAGAAGTTGCAAATCTTTATTTAAGAAGCGGAGCACATATATTTGAAATAGAATTTGATTTAAATAAAGACTTAAAAGAAACAATTCGCGGCTTTCAAAACATAAAAAAATCAGGATTTTTCAACAAGTTCAGAAAAACAATAAAAGCTTTTGTGGCTGTAAAAATATTAATAACAAAGCAGGATAAAAAAATCGTTTCTTCAATTGTAAAACAAATACTTCCATTAGAACCTGACAGGATTATATTAAAAAATCAACAACCAAAAACAAATTTAATTTCAAAGAATTTCTTCAAAGAAATAATAGATACTTGCATACAAAATAATATTTGGATATTAACAGAAAATGTCCCAATAAACTTAATGAAAGGATATGAACCACACATCATAGAATTATACGAGATGAAGAATGACTGAGAAAAAAACAATTCTTTTAACAACAATAAATCAAAGCAAAGAATTACCTTTAGCATTGTATTATTTGAAAGCATACGCTTATAAATTTGAAGATATAAAAAATAATTATGAAATCACAATACAAGATTTCCAAAAAAAAGATACTTCTTTGAAAGATATCATCCAAACAATTATTTCTATTAAGCCACAAATCATTGGTTTTTCATGCTATATTTGGAATATAAAAGAAATACTAGAGGTTTGTGTTGAAATAAAAAAACACTGCAAAAAAACTTCCGTATGGCTAGGTGGTCCAGATGTCAGTGAAGAATATTTGCATCAAGAAGGCGTTGATTTAATTATATTCGGAGAAGGTGAAGAAACATTCTATGAACTACTTGACTACAGTTTAAAAGATAAAGACATAAAAAAAATAAAAGGTGTAGCGTACAAAAAAGAGAATGAGATATATAAAAATCCTTCAAGAGAATTAATAAATGATATTGACACAATACCTTCACCTTTCTTAACAGGAATTGCTGATTTGAAAACTTTAAAAAAATATGATTATCTGCTCTTTGAGACCCGAAGAGGATGCACTTTTAAATGCGCATTTTGCAAGGAATCTGTTAAGTCCAACATCATAAGATATTTTTCTTTAGAAAGATTAGAAAAAGAATTTGATTTCTTGCTTAAAAATAATTTATTTATAGAAATCATTGATCCGTTTCTCAACACATCAAAAGATCGACTCATAAAAATTTGTAAAATAATTGAAAAGCGAAACAAAAACAACATTGTATGGGTTCCGCTAATTTATAACATATTAAATGAAGAAACAGTTTTGGCACTAAAAAAAGCAAATATGAACCGCGTTGAAATAGGTTTACAAAGCACGAATCTTGAAACACTCAAAAATATAAATAAACCCATCAATCTAGAATTGTTTAAAGAAAAAATACTTTTATTTGATGATTACTTCACAGTCCACATTGACTTAATAATTGGCCTTCCAGGAGATGATTTTTTCAAGTTCGTAGAAACATTGAAATTCACTTCTTCTTTAAATAAGAAAATTCTAATAGAGCTTTTATCTGTGGATAACAACACACCTTTAAGAAACAACGCAAAAAAATTCAAGATGACCTTCCAAAAAGAAGCACCTTATCATATTATAGCAAATCATTCATTTTCAGAAAACGAGGTAAAAAAGGCTTTAATAATGTCAAAATCATTTATGAAAGAATACGCTATAGATTTATAATACCTCATTAAAATTACATATATCACAAAGTTTTAACTCACTAAATTTTCCTTCAAAATGTTTTCTTCGATAAGTTTCGTATTCTTTGCTGTTCCAGATTTCTTTGATTGTCTGAGTTTTTAGATTTCCTAAAATGACTTCGTGTTTCCAATCAGCACAGCAAAGAATGACGTCACCATTAACAAGGATATAGATTTGGTTTAGTCGGCTACAAGGAATTTTTCTTGTTCCAAAATCTGAAACTGCCGCAGAATCAATAATGTTTCCTGCCCTATTCTCATATTTGTGTAAATGAACTGCAACACCTAAAGAGTTCCAATAGTTCTTCATTGCTTCTATCTGTCTTTCATCAATATCTAATTTTAACATGTGAACTGCTATTTGTATATCTGGTCTTTTTTCTTTTGCAAGTTTGATAAAGTTTGTAATTCGTTCTTTTGTTTTTTCAAATTTCAAAGGTTTCATGTATTTTTCATAAGTTTCCTCTGTTGCACCATTAAAGCTAAAAATAACTTCATCAATTTTTGAAGATAACAATTTTGAAACAACTGTTTTTGAAAACAATGAACCATTGGTAAAAATGCTTATCAGACTTGAGGGGTTTTTTTCTTTTGCGTAATCTATATATTTGTCTAGGTCTAAGTTCAATAGAGGCTCATTCATAAAAAAAGGAAAAATCTTTTTTACATCAAAGCTTACACATTCATCAATAATTTTATTGTACAAAGACCATTCCATAAGCTGAAATTTTTCTTTTGAAGAAAATTTTTCATAAGGACAAAAAGTGCAAAGAGCATTACAATTAGTATTAGTCTGTATCTGCACATTTATTGGAAATTCTATTTGAAACATTTTATGTGAGTTTTGTAAAGAAGAATTAGTTTAAAAAGTTAACTTTATAAAACAGAACACTTTTCAGATAGATATGGCCACTAAAAAAAGCATTCATTCTTACATAAAAGAAAACGATTTGAGTTCAAATCACGCATTATTAGATGAAGTTTCTGATCAAGCATCTGAAACAATTGTTAATCGGAGTACAACAAGTCCACAAGACAATGAAGGTGTTTGGCCTGCAGATAACCTCATCATAATTGACAGAGCAATTTATGAGAATGATAAACTCAAAATAACCTTGCTAAACAATGATTCAAAAAATATAGACTTAATTTCTTGGGGTGTAAAATATGGTTCTGATCTTTCTGAAAGCATTGATTTCAAAGAAACAAACGCAGTATTAAAACCAGGAGAAAACACTGTTGAAATTCCCTGTCCAAAAGGAAAACCATTCAAGTTTGTAATTAGAACTAATAGAAAAACTGGTGCTGGTAGCACAAGAGAAGATTTAAACTGGTGAACTTACTAAAGAAAATTAAAAATAGATTGATAATAATTTCCTTTAGACAATAGAATGTGAAAATCATTCAAATAACTATTGTCACATTCTAACTTTCATAAACATTTATAAAAATAAACTTATTCTGGCGTATATAAAGGGGGCTTTATTTTGACTACGTATTTACCAACACCACATTCCTGTCATTTGCAATGGCATGTTACTGAGAAATGTAATTTTCATTGCACTCATTGTTACTTGACAGAAGAATATCTAAAAAACGAGCTTTCTACAGAAGAATGTTTAAAGATTGTTGATATGTGGGTTGATTACTGTAAAAAACTTGGGATTACACAGCATCGAAACTTAACTCTTTCTGGTGGTGAGCCAATCCTTAAGAAAGACTGGTGGAAAATCCTTGAATACATTAGTGAATATAAAAAAAAGGGTTTAATTAATCGATTCTACATCATGACTAACGGCTCAACAGTCACTGATGAGATTATCAAAAGATACTTGTCTCTCGGCGTTAATTACATGCAGATAAGCGTTGAAGGAATGGAAAAGGTAAATGATGAAATAAGAGGAAAAGGAAATTTCAAAAAAGCTGTTGAAGGTGCAAAAATTATTCTGAAAAACGGCATGCCTCTTTCATTTTCATTGACACTCACAAAAAAGAATATTGGTGAAGTTGAGCCTCTTGCACGGTTTGCTGCAACACTTGGAATTGGCGGTCTTGGAACTGGTCGAATTGTTCCAATCGGTGGTGGCTCTCAGATGAAAGATTTAACACTAACACCTGAAGAGACAAGAGAATGGTATTTAGAGGTTGAAAAAATCAACGAACGGCTGAGAAGAGATAAAATAAATTTCCAAGTAGACTATCATTGCTCTGACAGTTTATACAACACCATAAGACCAGATGCTGCAAGAACAAATCCTCAGACAGGACATGGTTGTTCAACACCCTTTGATGTTTTCACGCTCATGCCTAACGGTGATGTCTTTCCATGTAGAAGGCTCCCAATACTTATTGGAAATGTTAAGGAGACAACTTTCGTTGAGATGTATTATGCTTCAAACAAGATGTGGCAGCTTAAAAATTGGAATAATTCAGCAGACGAATGTCAAAACTGCAATTACTTAAAAATTTGCAGGGGTTCAGGAAAGTGTATTGCTTTCGGATACTTTGGAACTCCACACGCTCCAGACCCTGGTTGTTGGTATCTGTTCAATGGTTTTCCAAAAAAGAAATATCCAAAAGAAAAGGATGAAGATAAGATAACTTATTTTCAAAGATACATAAAAAATCTACGCTTTGACCTTGAACCATTAGACTTAAAAGAAACGAAAAGAAAGATGAGAATCATCAATCTTAACAAACTGGATAAAGTAAAAGAAAATGAGATTGACTTAATATCTTTTGAATTTGAAGAAAAAGATTTAAACATAAACACAGGAGAAAGAATATCGCGATTCTTAGAACAATTAGAAGAAAAAAAGATTTCTTTTCAAATAGCAAAACCCCTTCCGCCATGCATATTTGATTTAAAAACTCAAAAACAATTCGGAAAATATAATCTGCCAAAGAATTGTTTAAAATGTCCTAGTCTTTTTAGGCTTGAAGGGAAAAGAATCATTCTTTGCGACGGACGAAAAGGACCAGATTATAAATATATGAATAATCAAGAACAAATCTGGGAATTCTTTGAGATGATGAAAGAATATGATGAACCAACATTCTTCAATAAATGTAAGACTTGTATTCATAAAATGCGGGGAACGTGTTACTTCATTCATAATTGTACATTGAAACCCTTAAAACCTTTTGAAAACAAGTTATCTGGTGATTAAAAATTGGTCAATTTAATGTTGTCTTACAAGTGCAACAAAAGCTGTAGCTTTTGCTTTGCTAAAGGACAAGATAGAATTTTTCCGAAAGAAATAACTGTTTCTGATTTTAAAAAAGTTCTTGACTGGCTTGAAAATCTTGATTTTTTCAAAGATGAAAAAAATCGAAAAGTTTCAATTCTGGGTGGTGAACCAACACTTTATTCAAAATTTGAAGACGCAATAAACGAGTTAAAAAAAAGAAAAATTAAAGCAACAATCTTCTCTAATGGATTGTTTTCATCTAAAAAAATAAATGTGTTTGACAAAGATGTAATAACCGGCTTTGTGATAAACTACAATCCTGAAAGTCATTATACAAAGAAAGAATGGGTTTTAATTCATGAAAATCTTGCAGAATTAAAAACAAAAGGATTTCATTTAAAGTTTAGTTATAACCTGACAAAAAACAACCTTGAACACGAGTATTTAATTAAGGCTTGTAAAAAATATGATATTAAAAATATTCGGTTCGCAGTTTGTTGTCCAACAGCAAAATACGACAATGATTACATGGGTTTTGAAGACTTAAAAAAATATAAAAATGAAATTATTGGTTTTGTCAAGTCTGCTTCACAAACAGGAATCAGTCTTGACCTTGACAGCAGCATACCACTTTGTGTTTTTGATGAGAAAGAACAATTATTTTTTCAAAAAAATGTTTCTATGCCAAATAATTACTGCAAATCAGCAATTGACATTAACCCTGATCTTTCAGTTTATTATTGTCTTGCACTCTCAAATATCAAAATTAGTGATATAACAAAAAAAGAGAATTTGCGAGAAGTTAATGATTTTTTCAATGAAAAAACAAAAAGTCTTAGACTCTTTCATTCATTTCCAGAGTGCAAAACCTGCAAATATTTTTTAAGAAAAATATGCCAGGGAGGTTGTCTTGGTCTTAAAAAGAAATTAATGACTCCTGATGAACAGAAAATAGGTATTAAAACTTGGGGCGGGATTGGTGATGGTTTACTGGTGACACCGGTCTTTAAAGCTTTGAAAAAGCAAAATAAAAAATTAAAAATTTGTGTTGTGTGTAATAATAATCACAAAGAAATATATGAAAATAATCCATACATTGACCGTCTTTCAGTTCTTCCTGACATGTCTGCTTTTGAAGGATTGGATGAAGAACATATTTTTGAAACTAACTATGGAAAATTAAAGCCAAGCATAAATTATCAAAAACACGCAACTGAGATAATCGCAGACTTGTTAAATATTAATCTTAAAGATAAAGACATATCTGTATTTATAACAAAAAAAGAAGAAGAATTCGCAAAAAAGATTATTTCTAAATATAAAAATCCAATTGTAATACAAATAACTTCTAAGTGCTGCAAAAATCAGGAGTGGCCTTTAAAATATTGGCACAAGTTAATAAAAAGTCTACCGAATCATACTTTTATACAAATAGGTCTTGAAAACGAACCTCAAATTAAAGGTGCTGTTGACTTACGAGGTAAAACAAATATTAGAGAAGCAATTGCAATTTTAAAATATTCAAAATTATTCGTTGGAGTTGATTCATTTCTTGCTCATGCAACAAACGCTGTAAATGTTAAAGGAATAATTTTATTCGGACCTTCAACAGAAAAAGTTTGGGGTTATAAAAATAATATTAACTTAAACAAAAACCTTAATTGTTCACCATGTATTGACATATTGGGAGCAAAACCTTGTCCTAAAAGTAAAAAATGCATGACAAAAATCAGTGTTAAAGAAGTGACTGACAGTATAAAAAGAATTCTTGAAGAGAAAAAAACGCCTGAAAAAAAGAATATTGCTAAGAAAAGGCTTTTTAGGATTTTCTAAAAACAAATTATTTAAACATTTAAAGATTAAAAAAGTTTGATGAAAGGACGAAAAGGGGTTTTTTTGAAAAACATTTTTTTAATTTTAATATTTGTAGGTCTTTTTTTAAGGATTTACAATCTTGGAACATCAGCACTTTATACAGATGAAGCAGAGGTGTTTCTTGCTGCAACAAATATCAAAGATTTTGGAGTTCCCAAAGGTTTTTTCAGGGTTCAATTCTACGAAAACTCTTATATTGAGAAGTCAAACAACAGCATGTACGAGTTCAAACCAACGAATTATCTTAATACAAACACTGTTATTATGAAAGGTTGGTTTCCTTATTACATAACATTTATCGCATCAATTTTTGGCAGGTCAGAATTCATATTAAGATTTCCTTTTGCCTTGATTGGAGTGCTTTCTCTATTAATGATTTATCTCTTGACAAAACTATTATTTAATGAAAAAACAGCGCTCATTGCTCTTTTTCTCCAAGCCACGAGTCCAAGTATGCTTTTTTATGACCGCATGATTAGATATTATTCTCCCATGATTCTTCTTATTCTTGCGACAGCTTATTTTTTCATAAAAGCATTTAAAGATGATAAAAATAAAGATTATGTTTTAGGAACAATTGTTATGATTCTTCTTTTTTACACTCATATAATTGCTTGTTTTTCAATTGGTGTAATATTGTTAATATTTCGATTACTAACAAAAAAAGATATCAATAAAAAATCAATAGTTTCAGTTGTGATTCTCATCATCATTGTTATTCCGTGGATTTTTGGTGTTGGATTTTTTCAAAACATGGCAAACCAACCAAGACTGATGAATGTTTGGAATAATACATCTAAGAATTTCTTATTTCAAAGCGTTATTGCAGGAATTGCAAATCAAGGAATGTTAAACATTTTTTTATATCTTGCCTTGTTGGTTCTCGTAATTAATCTTTTTGTTCATGTAAAAAATTCAAAAAATCCTTTTGTTTGGAATAAAGATTCTGTAAAATTTTTATTTTTATATCTAATTGTCTTTCTGATTATTCCTTCAATTCTTGTTCCTTTCAGCTCTTTTGAAGAAAAACTGTTTTTGCCGCTGATACCAATTAGTCTTGTGCTTATTGCAACTCTTTTTGAAAGCATAATATGTCTATGTAAAAATAGAACTGGCAAAGTAGCAATTATCATTATTCTTTTTGTTTTAAGCTTTGTTCATGTTGATTCAGTTTTTGGAAGAACTGGACATAACAACTTAACAATCTCTAAGATTATGAAAAAAAGCTCTGACACTTTCATAACAAGTATTGATTTCTTTTTAAAAAATTATGATATTTCAAATGAGACTCTGATTCTTACAACTGGAAATCAATTTCCAATGATGTATTATATTGAAAACCCAGTTCAGATTGTTTGGCCTGTGAGAAAAGATTTTATTAATAATTATCGGGGTGAACTTATAATTGTTGAAAAAGAACCTGTTGATGGAACTTGTAATCATTTCTATCAATATGTTAATTCAATGCTTTGGTGTGAAAATAATAAGAATTATCTTGAAAAAATCAAAAGTTGTAAGGAATACTCATTAGATTCACAAACAACTCTTTATTATTGTGAGAAGGAAGATGATTTTATCAGCGGAGGTTTTGGGCTGTTTTTTTCTGATTTTGTAAAAAACAGTCCGCCAGATTTTGTTTGGGATGGAATTCCTTTTTTAGTTGCGATTGATATTGAAAACTTTGGTGAATACACTATTCCTTCCAATATGACAAAGATTGTTTTTACAGATAGTTTTGCATCTGACTTTTTTGATTCGAATAAAGAAGAAATGCTTGTTCCTGAACGAATTGAAGGTTTAAAGATTGTTGATGGAATTGTTGTTAGGTCAAAGGTTCGTATTAATCTTGGAAATGTCAGTTATAATAAAAAAATGATTAATAAATTTAATTATTTCAATGCTAGTGTTAAACTTTGTTATCCTTACACAACTATTTTAAGAGTTGATATTTGTAATGATGACTTAGCAATTTGTGATTATGATTTTTCTGCAGGACCTATTAAAATTGATAATTTTGGTGTTGAAAATATTAGTTTTATATTTCAACTTGCAAACTCTGCTGAGGGAAAACTTGGTTCAACTAATGAGTGTAAAGCTGATAATGCCACTAAAATCATTAAAGTTGTTAATGATGTGTTTGAATGCTCATCTGATAAAACATCATTTGAATGCAAAGGAGTTAAATCAAGAATAATAAGAGGTAATAGTTATTATCTTAATATTAGTTATGATTATCAACAAGAATTCAAAAAATACGTTATGATGAAAAACAGGGATTATTATCAGAATGATTTTGAAGAATATAAAAAACAGCAAGTTTAGGACTGCATATTTCTCATTTATTTTTATTAGTATAATTATATTAGTATTGTTATCGCAAAAAAACAATTTATTTGTAGGGTCTAATCTTGTACTAAATGTTTCTTCCTTGGAATTTAGAACTTTACAAAAATCTGAATTTATTTCCTGCCAACCTGATTGCTCTTTTCTTGATAATAAGTTTCATGAAGAGTGCGTTGGTTTTAATGGTTGCAAAGATAATATTTTTTTAAGAGATAAAAATTATTGCGAAGATGATTCTGACTGTACTTATTTCTTTGGTTGTTGTGCTTCTGAATGTGTTGGCAGTGAATGTTTTAATGCTAAGTTTTGTCCGGTCACAAATAAGATTTTTTCTAAAGCACAAAAGTTAAGCTGTGAAAACATTGATTGTGTAAAAAAGTCTTCTTGTAAGGTTTCAAAAAGAATTGTTTGCGTTAATAATGCCTGTTTAATCTAAGATTAGTTTGGTCTGCACTTTGTCTGAAGCAATATTTTTGTTTCTCCAAATGGTATTTGTGCAATTGTTGTTTTATTTACAGAAGCAAAAGGTTCTATTTCGAATGATTCTTGTAGTGGTTCTTGTTCAGGAATAACTATTTGTAGTTCACAGTATAAACTAATATTAGTTGGATTTGTCGCAACAAACTTTATTATGTCAGTTCCGTCTGTATGGTCAAATGAGACTTCGCTAAGTTCTACTTCGTACTGATCAACACAAGCAGTTAGTAGGATTAAAAGAAAAAATGTCAATGCAATTATTTTTTTTATTTGACTCACCCTTAATCATTTGATTCCTTTTTCTGATTATAAATTTTTCGTTTATAATTTTTTCCAAAAAATATAAAAACCAATACTTACAATGTAAGTAAAGAAGAAACAAACAATCTTCACAAACAAAAACAAAAAATATAAAAATGAATACTTACAATGTAAGTAAAGAAGAAACAAACAATCTTCACAAACAAAAACAAAAAATATAAAAATGAATACTTACA
>JAHIUF010000080.1 GCA_018817005.1 Nanobdellota archaeon | reverse complement strand
TTTATTTTTGCTTGTTTCGGTTTTTTTAGACTGAAACTCCAAAAATCTTTGATTTTTGCTTGTTTCGGTTTTTTTAGACTGAAACTCCAAAAATCTTTGATTTTTGCTTGTTTCGGTTTTTATAAGAAAACCGAAGCCCAAAAAATAATTTACTTTTAGAAATCCTCAATGTTTTGTAACTCACCTATTGCCTTAGATATATCTCTTAAAATATCTCCACCCCACTCTTTATTATTGTAATTATCATAATCTTTGACAGGAATAACCATTGTTCCCGGTCCTGCAGCCATACCAAACTCTTTAACTGTTTCTCTTTCATATGAACCACCACCTATAAGGACTATTCGAAGCTTTATATATGGGTGTTCTGCAAATAAAAGCGCGGTTTTCTTTGTAGATTCCGGATCATGCGGTAATCCATCTGTGACAAGATATGCAATTGATGGTCCTTTATCAACTAGTTTTTCAAACATCCAATTTAAAGGGTTGGCATAAAAAGTGTGGTTTCCGCGTGGCACGTTTATTTTGTAAAGGTCAGCGGTTGTAACTTCTTTAACATCCTCATCAAATGTTGACAGATAAGTTTTATTATCAGGATTTAATTTTCTCATAAGTGCGTTTAAAGCAAGAGTTGTTTTCTTTGCGATATCAAAACGATTGCAGCTTTCCATACTGCCGCTTGTATCTATTGATATTGCTGTGTCAATTGATGTCTTTCCATCAACCATTGACATACCATACTTTCCAGCAATATAATAAGGAAATTGTGGCCTTCTAAAGCCTTTCGTCATTGAGTAAACTGTTGATTGAATCCAATCAACATTATTAATTTCCGATATGTCGCTTAATTTATCCCAATGATCGATCGTTCCTTCAAATTTTGCTTGAACTTTTGACATGAAACCGCTGCCGTCTTCATTTTCTATTCCTGAAACAATTTCTTTCAAAAATATTTCTTCAAGACGACCCATAAGATTATTAACATTATATTCTGTTCCTCCAGTTCCATCATTCTGAATAAATCCAGTGCTTGTAATACACTCTGTAAATTTTTCATTCACTAGTTTGTTTAAATCAAATTCTGAAACTACTTCTTCTGAAAGTTTCTTTTTATCATTTGTTATTTGTTGTTTTTTATTTTCGAATTCATCAAATATGATTTGTTTTTTTTCTTTTTTTTCAGTTCCTATTTTTTCTGCTTCTTGTTGAGTTTTTTCCAATTCAGCACTTGTTGTGATGACTTCTGTGGTGTTTTTTAATAATTCTTCTTCTGCTTTTTTCAGAGCCAATAAATCCTTTTTAATATCTATTGCATATTTTTGTTCTTCATATACTTGTTCGGCATAGACATTTATCATATCATTTGTTTGTTTTTCATATGATTTCTTGAAAAATTTCTTTTTAAAGTTTAATCCAAACATATTCCAGCCTGTTAGTTCTAGATATTGATGAACTAAATTCTTAAAGTTACCTTCTGATTTGTATCTGGTTGTAAATTGTTGAATATACTTTTCTAAGCGGGGTAATTCAGTGTCTTGAGTTTCAGCATTATCTTTTGGAATGTTTAAAGAATTATCTTCTGAACTAAGTTTTTCTTCAATAGTTTCTTCTTCCGGTTTTTTTGGTTTTTCGTTCATTTTTTATGTTTATATAAAAATCCAAATGTTTTTCTGAAAATAGCGTATATTTTGCTGTGTTTTTTTGTTTTCTTTTTTGTTTTGTGAGCTTTCACTACTTCATCGATGTTTTGTCCTTTTAACGGGTCTATTTTTTCTTCGACTTCTGATAGGTCAAGAGCTCTTTCTAAATCGCTGCTTTCTGGTTTATTTTGGTCTAAAAATGAGAGGTTCTCTTTATATTTATCTCCAGACATCGCACTATTTATTTCCATTAGTTTTTCAAATTGTTTTCTGCCGCCTGAGTTTCTTATCTTTTTTCTGATTCGTGCTCTCAAGTCTTCAAGTTTTTGTTGAGAAGCACTATAAGAATTTGTTGATTCGTTTAATTGAGAATTGTAGTTTTCAGCCTCTTGTATTTTTTGCTGTACTCGTGTCCCAAGATTATTTTCAAGCTGTTGTAAATAACTATCTTTTTCTAATTCCTTCGCAGCAATTTCTTTTGCTGTTTGAGAATGAAGTTTTGATAATGCGTGATTTCTTTGGAATCCAATGCTTTCTTTTAATTGGTTTTCGATTTGTTGCTTTATATTACTGTTTCTACCTATTGCGTTCATTGCATCATTGGCAGAGTAGCCATTCTTAAATGCTTTTGCTAGGCTTTCAGCTATTATATCTGCAAATTTATCATAACTAACAACAGGTGTTCGGAACAGGTTACAATCAGAATACCTGTAGTCCTTGATTTTCATAAGTCACCTCTTTTTATAATTCATCTACACTTGCAGTAGTTCGTTCGTGTGTTTCCATAAAGTACTCTATTGATTTGACAAGTCCCTCTTGACTAACTTTGTTTATTCCTGGTTGTTCTCTGTATAAGAAATCCATGAATGGAAATTTTATTCTTCCTTGTTGTAGTTTCACGTTATCCGGATTTTCATAAGCGCTTTTTATCAGATTAAAGGTGCTTTTTGCTTTAGCAGAGTCAACTTTATATTCTTCAATTTCTTGTTTAAGATTAGAGTTTATTTCTGGTATTTGTGAAGCTAATGGACTAATTGCATCTTTATAGAATTTACACCAAAAATTGTTTTCTTCTTCATTTAGATTGTTCGGGTAATTTTCAGTAGCCCACGTTACAAGTAATTTTTTAGTTTTTATGTCGTCTTCTTCTTTTTCTATTTGAACTCTTGTTGTAAGTGCTGTTGCAATTCCTCTTATTGCATATTCCATAGTAACGTGTGCTGGTACATCGGTATAGAATATTTGGTCAAATGCAAGCTCTGCTTGTGATGCTGCTAGCGCGTCTAAAAGCGATCTGTTACTTTTTGTTTCGTCTGTTTGTCCTGAAATATTATGTGTTTCTCTAAATTGTATGTATGTTTTACTAATCGCTTTTTCTATTGGTAGTGGTATTAAAAAATTTTTTATTCCATTTACAGGCATTTGATGTACATCTCCAACATCATAATGATTTGTATCTTTTACTTGTCCATAAAATGCTTTGAGTGTTATTGCATGGCTTACATCAACATCTTTTGTATATCTTATTGCTATTAGAAACATTCTATCATTTATCGGACCAGTTATTTTTCTTTGTTCGTTTGCTGTTCCTATTATTAAACTGTTTGTTGGACAGCTGAATTTAAGTTCATTTGGTCTTATGGATTCATCGTTTAAGGCTGCAAGTAAGTGATCCATTGTTGTTGTTTTTATCTTATCTATTTCATCAAAGTGCAATACCCCATTGTTTGTTCTTACAAGCGTTCCTGCTCTAAATCCTTTCGGGTTTGATTCATCCTTGAATTCTTCTTCTGTTGCGCCGTCAAAGTTTGGTAGTTTATATCCTGCAAGAGTCTGTCCGTTAACATCTGTTGTTCCGTTGATTTTCTCTATTCCGTGTCCTTCAGCGTATTTTGCCATTAAGACATTTACATCTTTTGCTTTTGGCATTTTGAAAAACCCTTTGTCCTTAAAGTCAGGGTCATATGCAATTTTACATGCAGGGCATGCAGGCAATTTTTTTGCAAAGTCTTTGTCAAATAAACTGTAAGGGTTACAATTATTTTGGCAGGATTGTCCACTATCAGGTTTTATTACTTTGAATATTACTCCTTGTTGTTGAGCAATGCTTACACAATCTTTTGCAGCTTGTGATTTTCCTCCGCCTGGTGCACCATAAAATACTAAATCTTTCCCCATTATTAATGCTGTTGCTATGAATTCTGCTTTATCAGTTTCAAGTTCTGTTGTTGAGAAGAATTCCTTAAGTGTGAGTTTTTTTATTTCTTCATCTCGTTCTAATGGTTTTTGTTGTCCGATGCTAGAAACCTCCAAGCATTTATATATTTCTTTTGCGTCAAATTGAAATTTTGATTCTCCATTGCTGAGTGGCTTTTCGAATTCTATTATTATTTTATGATTTGACTGGTCATATTCTATTAGTTTTCCAATATTTTTTTTTGTTACTTCGATTTTATTAGAATATCCACTTCGACTTTGTGCGTTAACATTTATGTTGTTGTTGAATCTTACAAAGTGTCCTCCTTGTTCATCAGCAACAGTATCTTCTCTTAATTGGAATGCTTTAATTATCGTTTTTCCTTTTGTAATTAATTTCAATGACTTATAGTTGTCTATAGTGAGGCCGTATCCATCTGCACATAAACCGCCGAGTGTGTGTCCTCCTTCGAATGGTTGATTAAATTTTACTTTAACAGTAGAAGAGTTGTTTTCTATACCCATAATTGTTCCTTCTAATCCTTTTATTGGAAATTTTCCATAGTTGTCTGTTGCAACAACTTTTAATCCTTCTGCTGCAATTTTTTTGATTTCATTGACGTCGGTAATTTCTGAGGGTAGTTTTTCTGTTATTGTTTTTAGTGCTGGAACCCATGCTCCAAGCATATCATCTGTTATTGTGTCTAGAATTGATTGTTTTATCACAGTTAGTCTTTCTTTAGAAATTGCTGATAATGATTCGCTGGATGTTTTTGGGATAATCCCTGCGTTGATCATATCTTGTCCTGTTTTTATATTGGAATATTTTTTTCTTAATTTTTCTATGTGTTCGTCCGACATTTGTAAATGCCTCCTTTTTTTTTAGATTTTTATTGTGATTTTTTATTCATAGAAATGGTTTGAGTATTTAAATCTTTCGATTATTCATCACTAAACAGTAACAAATCAATTTGTTTGTTGTTTTTTGCTCATAATTAATTCAAATAAATTCAAAGAAATAAAGTGTATTAAAACTCATTCTTGTCTTGAGAATACATCTCGATGTATTGTTTTGCAAGTTTATATGGTATTTTTTTATTTCTTTCCAAAACAACACTCAAGTCTTTTGCAACGCCTCTGAGTTCAGAGTCATCAGATTCTGTGTTATCAAAAATACCATTATTGTTTCCATATAGGGGGTGTAATCTTGAGTTATCTGCAATAACCATTACTTGTTGTTGAAGGTTTTCTCTTAGTCCAATTTGACTTTCTAATTCCCTAATAAAGTCTATGTTTTTGTGTACGATGCATCCACTAATTGTACATATTCCTACAAACACACCTAAAGTTGTTATGCCTGCTAAAATAGCTGTATCCATTTTATTATGGGAAATCAACGCGACTATTTAAATTTTTCCTTTTTTTACCACTAAACAAGGATAACTTAATTTATCTGTTTTTTACCAACAGTTAATAGATTCTCATAAAGCTTTTTTTCCAGCAAAAACTCCAAAGAAAAAGGATTAATAGGGTAATTTTCTTTTAAATCAACAGAAAGAGCCTTAAGATTATTGATAGATTTGTAGTTACCATTAATACGCTTTCTTAACCATTGATATTCAGGAAATTTTTCATAAGGCATTGTAATAATAGGAAATATAAAAATGTTTAAAAAGGTTTATTAATAGAATCGAATCATCATAAATTTAGTAATGAAAAAAAACTCAAAAATTGGAAATATAGTTTATGGAAAACCAGCAAAAGGTTGTGAGCAATGCATCAAAGGAGAAAAATTAGTTTTGTTTGTCACAGGTCTTTGCGATAATAGATGTTTCTATTGTCCAATATCGGAGAAAAAATTCGGGAAAAAAGCAGTGTATGCGAATGAATGGAAAATAAAAAATGACGCTGATTTACTGACTGAAGCAAGATTGACTGATGCAAAAGGTGCGGGCGTAACTGGTGGAGATCCGTTAATTGAAACAGAAAAGACTTGTAAATATATAAAAAAATTAAAAAAAGAATTTGGGAAAAAGTTTCACATACATCTTTACACGAGTCCAAAGCCCGTAACCGAAGAAAAACTAAAACAACTTTATTTGGCAGGACTTGATGAAATAAGATTTCATCTTAATCTAAACAGACCAAAAGAATGGAATGTTGTTTTGCTTGCAAAAAAGTATCCATGGGCTGTTGGAGTTGAAATACCGAGTATTCCAGGGACAGAAACCCAATTAGTTAAACTAATTGATTTTTTGGAAGGAAAAGTTGATTTTTTAAATCTTAATGAATTGGAATTTTCAGATACTAATATTGCACATTATAACTTGAAAAGATTTGAAGAAAACACAATAACTCATTCTGCAAAAGGATCATCTGAACTTGCAGAAAAAATAATCAGATGTGCTGAGAAGAAAAAACTAAACTTATCAGTTTATTTTTGCAGTACAAAATTAAAAAACAAGGTTCAGATGGGGCAAAGGATTAAAAGAAGGGCAAAAAATGTTGCGTTACCTTTTGACAAAGTCACAAGCGAAGGAATGATTAGAAGAGGAATTGTTTACTTGAAAGAGCTACAGCCTGGGTTTTCTTACAGGAAAAAACTATTGTCCGCTAATAAAAAAATCGTTCTAAAAAAACTTCTTGCTGTAAAAAATCAACTAAAAACTTTGCTGAAAGAAGTCGTTGTCGATGATGAAAAACTGCGACTCATTGTTTCCCAAAAAGAACTAAAAATTTCAAAAGATAAAGTTAAAGCTTTGGGTTTTGTTCCTGCAATTGTTGAAGAATATCCGACAAAGGATTCTTTTGAAGTTGAAATAGATTTTTTATAGAAACAAAACTTTATAAAAGAAGAAAAATTATTTAAAAAATCAGGGGTGTTGGAAATTGATAGATTTTTCAAAAGTAACAGATGTGATTCTTAATAGTTTTTGGCGTATATTAACTGTAATTATAATCCTGTTTTTCACGGTTGTAGTTTCAAGGGTTATTCGCATAATTCTCAATAAAGCATTTAAAAAAACATCAAAGCGATTAAAGATTGATGAGACCAAATACCAATTCATAAAACACGCAGTCTCAGCAGCGATATACTTGATAGGAATCGGACTTGCAATATATGCCATTCCATCACTTAGAGCAATATCTGTATCAATGCTTGCAGGAGCAGGGGTCTTGGCTGTCGCAATAGGTTTTGCGTCACAAGAAGCATTTGCAAATATTATAAGCGGGATATTCTTAGCTATATTTAAGCCATTTAGCGTTGGCGACAGAGTAACTATTGGAAATAACATTAGTGGAATTGTAGAGGACATAACCCTCAGGCACACAATTATTAAGAATTATCAAAATAAAAGAGTGATAATACCAAATACTATTATGAGTAATGAGACCATAGAAAACGCAACTATAAAAGATGAAAAAATCTGTAAATGGATAGACATTGGAATAAGTTATGATTCGGATATAGATAAAGCGAGAAAGATAATGATTGATGAAGCCTTAAAACACCCAAATCATTTTGATAATCGTTCAGTTGATGAAAAAAGCAAAAATGACCCGATTGTACGAGTAAGAGTTATTGGTCTTGGTGACTCATCAGTAAATTTAAGAACTTATGTTTGGGCAAAAAATTCTGCAGAGGGATTTGTGCTTGCATGTGATTTAAATGAAAGCATAAAGAAACGATTTGATAAAGAAGGCGTTACTATACCATTTCCTCACAGGACAATTGTTTTCAAGGATAAAAGAGCGCGATTCTAACCAAACATCGAATTATTTTTTTTCTTTATTTTATCGCAGTAGAATAAAACAATTCATAGAAAACATTATTTACTTGATAAAACCTTTAACCTAATATGGTTTTTAGATTAATTTAATTGTTCGAGAACATTACCTAATTTGTCAAAGTTTTCTCCAAACGAAGTCCAGTTTTTGCCCATTGATGCAAGAATTAGATTATAGTATTCTTGTGCTTCTGCGATAAGCTCATCGCTGGTTTGTTCGGGTAATTCTTCTTCATCAGTTATTTTTACTTTTGATTTTCCAAACATGGCTTTTAATGCGATTTCTAATGAATCTTCCATGATAACTCTTTCACCATCAGACACTAAAACTTTTTTTAATTGTGGTAACTGACCTTTTTCTGCTTGAATGTATAATGGTTCTATGTATAGCAGACTATCTTTGATTGGAATTATCAATAGGTTTCCTCTTGTCACGCTTGAGCCTTGTTGAGACCAGAGAGTTATTTGTTGTGATATTTCTGAGTCTTGGTCAAATTTTGCTTCTATTTGTAATGGTCCGTATATTAGTTTTTCTTTTGGAAACTTATATAGAAGAAGTTTTCCATAGTTTTCACCATCACAACGGGCAGCCATCCATGCAATCATATTATCTTTTTTTATTGGAGTAAATCCGCTCATAAGAACGAATTCCCCTTTTTCTTCACCAGATAGTTTTATGATTATGTAGTAAGGCTCAACAGGCACTTGTTGGCCTACACCGTATATTTCGTATGGTGTTTGCCAAGCATCTTCTTTATTGTAAAAAACTGTCGCGTCATTCATATGATATGTGCTGTATATTGTTGATTGTACTTTGAATAGGTCAACAGGGTATCTTATATGTTTTTTTAGGTCATCAGACATTAAATCATATGATTTGAATTGTTTTGGAAACATCTTCGCGTAGGTTTGTATTAATGGATCTGTTTCATCTATAACGTAATATGATACATCACCCTCATAAGCATCAACAACGATTTTTACTGAGTTTCTTATGTAATTTATATTTCCGTATTTTTCAGAGTATGGAAATCTGCTTGCAACAGTATATGCGTCTTGTATCCAGAATAGTTTACCTTCACTTATTACGAGATATGGGTCTTCGTCTAGTTTTAAGAATGGTGTTATTGTTGAAATTCTTGTTTGAATTTGTCTATCGTACATCATACGGCTTTCTTTTGTTATATCTGAAGATAAGAGGATTTTGATGTCCATAAATTTGAATGCTAAAAATAGTTTTTTCACAAATGAGTCAAGAATTATTCCTCCGTGACCATCATATTGGAAGTATTCATTTGTGTTGCCTTTTGGGTAATCGAATTCCTTTGTTTTAGAGTTTACTAGTACGAATGGATTGTCTTTTTCACCATAATAAATTTGTGGTCGTTCAATCTTTAAGTTTTCTTCATCAACAGTTAATATGGGTGGAATGTCTTGAACAAAAAATGTTGGTAATCCTTCTTTTGTTACACTATTTACTGGGCTTACAACAACTCCGTACCCGTGAGTATAAATCATGTGAAGGTTAACCCAGGTTTTTGCATTTTCGACGATTTGTTTTTGATTCATTTCTCTTGCTGCAAGCATCACTTCTGTGTATTTATTTTCTACATAGTATCTGTCTAAATCTACTTCTGATAAATCATAATACAATCTAATTCCTTGGGTTTGTTTATAGGTTTGAGTTAGAGGTCTCCAGTCTAAGATTCTTATATTGTCCATTGTTTCTGATGCTTCAGTTAGGACTTCTTGTGTGATTGTTTGACGGACTTCAAAATCTTTTTCTTCAACATCTGATAGTCCATAAGCAATTTTTGTGAATTTGAGATTGTTTTCAATAAATGGTTTTTCGAGGTTAATTTCATTTGGAGATACTTTTAAGCTTTGTACAATTCCAGGTATAACTGTGGGTCCTATAAAGAATACTAGTGCGTATATGATTATGAAATATGATAGTATGTGTCTTTTTTTCAGTTTTTTCTTGCCTGATATAAAAAATATCCAGACATAAAAGCAAATAGCAACAATTATTGCGAGTATCATAAGAAATTTAACTATTGGCAAGAACACAACTACATCTGTGTATCCTGCACCTATCACTATTCCTTTTTTAGAAAACATTATGGAAAATCTTGAAAAGTAATGATTAATGGATAAAAGCACAAATACGAATGACCCTAATATTGCTAAGTGTGAAAGAACAGCTTTTTTTGGTTTGGGAATCATTCCAAAGTTTAAGTTTGAGCCTGGCGGTCTTTGTATTAAATACGCGATGAATGATTGTAAATAATCTATTGCTACTAGTATTAAAGATGTTATAACTGTTAGCATTGCAAAGTTCCAGATAACTGTTATGAATGGTAATGAAAAAATATAGAATGAAACATCTTTTATGAATATCGGATCTAAAAGGTTAAAGGTTGTTTTGTTCATGTATTGCAACACTACAAACCATTTTTGAGAGTAAAATGCACCTATAAAGTAAGCTATTATGATTGATATTAATAATTTTAATTTGAAGGGAATCATCGATTTTTGGAGTTTTGTTGATATCCAAAGATTAAGCAGTATGAATACCAGACAAATTATAAATGATGCTACGAATAGAACTATTTTTGTTTCTAATGATATCAAGAATATCTTTTCAAAACCGAGATTTTTAAACCACCAAAAATCTGTTATCAAATGGATTATTTTAGAAAATAAGAATATTAAGAACCAGATTATGGCCACAATTACTAGTCCTCTCCAATTCTTTTGATCACCCATAAAATTAGGAAAAGACGCGGGGGTTTTTAAATGTTGTTAAGGGTTTCGTTTTTTTTTGATAAGTATTAAAAAACGCTCTCATCAGGGAAATATTTATATAATCTTATGAATAATGATAATTATAACAGCAAATGATTGAAATAACTTATTTTGACAGAGGAGTTAAGAATGGTTTAGTCAGTAAATTATCTGAACTGATAAGATTCCCTTTATGGATTGATGTAACCAACATGACAAAAGATGAGTCTAAATTACTAGAAGCAGCTTTTGGTTTACATCAATTAACGTCAGAAGATTTGCTTAATTCTTGCACCAGAATAAAAAACGAGGAATTTCCTGAATATTTATTCTCAGTGTTTTATGGGATAAAAAACACAAAAAAAATCGAATTAACTGAATTGGATTTTGTGTTAAGCAAGAAGTTTTTAATAACCAATCATAAAATTAAACTAGATTCATTTGAAAAGCTTAAGCAAAACAATGCTCGATTAGAGGCTTTATTCAAAAAAGGTCTTGACTTCTTATTTCACGACTTATTAGACCAAGAAATAGATAATTATTTTCCTGTTCTGGAAACAATAGATGATCAGCTTGAAAAAATCGAAGAAGAAGTTACGAAAAAACCAAAACCTGAATTGCTTAATAAAATATTGCAATTGAAACGACAAATAATTTTCATTAAAAAAACAGCTATTCCACAGCGAGAAAAAATATCATTCTTAATGAAAGAACAATCTCGCTTTCTTTCAAAAAAAATCACACCTTATTTTAGGGATGTTTATGATCATTCAATAAGAGTCTCTGATTCTATAGAAAATTATCGTGAAGCGATAGGCGGAACATTTGATGCATATATGTCAGCAGTATCAAATAACATGAACGAAGTGATGAAAGTCTTGAGTATTATTGCAACAATTGCACTTCCGCTAACAGTCATCTCAGGTATTTACGGAACTAACTTTACGAATCTTCCTGGCGCTGGTTTTAAATATGGGTTCTTAACGATGATACTATTAATGATTCTAATGTGCTTCGGGATAATCTATTTCTTTAAAAAGAGAAAATGGTTTTAATATTCATAATGATTATGATGTTTATAATACTTATTTTGTAACACTTATGAAAAGGGCGTTGTTCATAATAGTTGCTTTTGTGAGTAACTTGAGCAAAGCTTTTATGCTTTGTGAAAGTTTTTCTAAGTTGTAAGTGATTATTTGCCATGCGAATTCTCGTTTTTTCATGTGTGCTTGTTT
>JAHIUF010000079.1 GCA_018817005.1 Nanobdellota archaeon | reverse complement strand
CAAAATGACTTTAATGAAATAGATTCACTTCTCGGAACAACCAATTATCCTGAAAATGTTAACATAACCTTCTCTGAGAATTCCAACCCTAAAAAAACAAGTGTTTTTGAGGTTTATGGTGTTGAAATATTTAATGTTCCAATTGTTAATAGTACAAACACTTCCTCTTTTATAACAGGTATTTTATGGGATTCTGATGATTCTTCAAATAGTTATTTTGACTCAACAGATGCAGAAGACTTAGTGTTTATAACTAAAATTAATCAGTCAAAAATAGGTGCTTTTGGAACCTATGATTATGAAATAAAAATACCTGCGGATTTAAAGTCATACAAAGGGGTGACAGAAACAGTTGATCTTTATTATGAATTAAAATAGTGCTCATAAAATAACGCTCATCATTTGCGCATTCCCTCAAATTTTTTTTGGGGGAACGCAAATTATTAATTATGATTCCTTCAAACAAAATGTTTTATTCCTTTATTTGATGGAAAACTATATATATTAAGTGTTATATTAAAACATAAAAGAGAGGTGGTGAAAACTTGGATTTTCTTAAACGATTGAAAGAGCGAGCTGTTCTTTTAAAGAATCCAAAAGCTTTACCTGATACTGTAAGAGATTCATTAGGTTCTGCTTTAAATTCAAATAAACAACAAGAGCATTTCGAGCAGAAAGTTGTTGAGAAAAAAGAAGCTGCACCATTTGCTCTTCCTTCAAAAAAGAATTCTGATGACATAATTGTTGAAAAAGCACGATCTTTTGATGATTCAGCTCTTGATTTAGAGGAACCTCCGAGTATGAACGGGATTTCCAATAATGCTTCTAACGCTTCTAATGTGTCTAGTACCTCTGATGTTTCTAATACTTCTAATACTCCTGAAAAACAAGGATTTGTAAAAGAACCAGTAATTAAAGAAGACCCAATAATTGTGTACAAACAATCTGAACCATTGGTTTCAAAGAGACAGTACGATTCAGGATTTTTCTCTGATTTTGAAACTTTTTTAAAAAACAAAAATCTTGATGAAGATGCTTTAGATGGTTTGATGAGCAAGGATTTACTTCAAAAAATGAAGCAATATCATATTCAAAAAGAGCGTGGTAAGCCTTTCTTTTTTCATAAAGATGATTTGGAGAGACAAATTACAGAAAAACTTGTGGAGTTAAAACAATTGGAAGAAGAGTGGTATCTTAAACACGAAGAATTAAAGCGCACTCAATCACTGGTTTTGGCTAAAGAGTCTGAAATGGATTCAAAGCTTGAGGAGTTAAAGGAATTGTTTAATCATGTGAAACATCTTGAAAAACTTGAGCGCAAGGCTTCTTCTGAGAATTACTTTGTTCTTTCAGAGGGTCGAGAGTTAAGATCTCTTTCTAATCTTCGTAATTCTTTAAAGTTGATGAGTGAAGAAGTGTTTTCTTCACATGTTAATGCTCAAAAAAATGATTTTGCCTCTTGGGCAGAGCATGTTTTTGGTGAAAAAGCCCTTTCAGTTAGGATGCGTAAAGCAAATTCTCGTGATGAATTATTTGAAGTTCTGGATAATCCCTGATTTTTTTTTGTTTTTTTAATTTCATTTGTTTTTTCGTTTCTTTCTCGATGTTTTAGTTGTTTTTTAACTCTTTGTTGTTTCGATTTCATTATTTTGAATAAAAAATCGAAACATTTATATATGAGTATACACATTTGTATAATACTTTAGTATAGTTGTGCTATTAGTGCCACTGCACATTCTATACTGAACTAACAATAAAAAACCACAAAAATTGAGGTGCAAACGATGAGTTCCCGAAAAGTATTATTATTAGGAGTGTTAATTTTAGTAACAATAGGCATTCTACTTCAAGTAGTTAATGCTGCAGATGATCAGCCTTCTGGAGTAAGAGACATAACAAAAGGCGCATCCACATATTTTAATGGATCAAATTATAATCCTGGATCAGTATATGCCGAAGCAGGAAACATAACAGAAATCACAATTGACGGTATTGGTGGAACCAAATTCTGGCAAGGTTACTACGGAGAAATCACAGGTGAGATAGTATTGGAAGATGCCAATGGTAACCGAATGTATAACTGGTCAGATGCAGAACCACAAGGAGAGATATACGCTTCAAGAGCTGGAGCAATCAGCTGGGCAAATGTTAGTTGCTTAGATAACTCTGATGACGTAACTTGGGCTTCAGAGAACGTGTTTTATGATATGACAAACCCTGACTCAGATAATATGAATGAAACATTTGTATATGATGATCACCCAACAATATATTTTGGAGACAGAGCCGTAACAGGATGTAATAACACTTGGCTTTTTGTAAGTGATGCTGCTCAAACAACAAGATTCGTAGAAATTGCATTGGAAGATGAAGAAACTGCAGATACATCAATCTTTGGTACAATAATTGAAAACCGTGATAATGGAGCTCAATCAGACGTAACAGGATTTGACGGCTCAACACACGACTTTCAATTAATGGTTCCAGAGAACGGAACAGCAAACAATGTCGAAACAACCCAATATTACTTTTGGGTTAGATTATACTAAATATTGTTTGTTTTTTGTTTTTTTTATTTTCACCCCACTCAAAAGATACTAACCAAAAAAGAAAACCATGAATAAAACAAAAATCACTAAAAAACTACGTACAAGCTTGTTTTTAATCGTGTGCGTGGTTTACACATTAGGTATCATCTTTTTTGAAACCTATGCTGTACCAACCGGTGCAACTGTTGCAAACCTTTCAACGATGGATGGTGCTGCAATTGCAGGATCCAGATCTGATGAAGGTGGAACTGTAACAATACTTACCCTTAACACCACACAGCAAAACTTTGGTTGGAAAGCATATGTTGGAAACATATCAGGTACCTTAACATTGGACGATGCTAATGGCTGGACAATATATGATTGGTCATTGAATGTTTCGGCAGTTACAGGAGAAGTTTACGCTGCAAGGACAGATTCAATCACATGGTCTAGTGTTAATTGTTCCGGTAGAAATGCAACAGAAATAATTGCAACGGAAGAAACAGCATTAAATTTTGGATCAACAGACATTGACGCTATAAATAAGACTTTTAGTGAAAACATACATGACTCATTTATTGTTGCTGGTCGGAGCATAACTGTTAATAGTTGTCCGTCTATCGCGACATATGTTAATGATACTGCTCAAACTTATAACACAACATCAAGACCTTTATTTCAGGAATTGTTGCTTGATGATGGAACAAACATGATTTATACAACCATCTTTGAACAAGACAAAACTGGTTATGATAATAGCAGTACTTTTGACTTTCAATTATTGGTTGCTGATGATGAAACATCTGGTGTTCAGACCACATATTACTTTTTTGCAGAGTTGGACGCTGTATAAATCTTAATTTTTTTTATTGTTTTTATTGTTTTTAATATCGTATTCTTTTTTTTTCTCTTTTTTCTTTTTCTCTTTTCAGTTTTTTCCCTCTCTTCTTCTTTGTTCTTATGTTGTTCTATTTGATTATGTAATTTATTGGTTACAAAGGCGTTGCGTGGAAACTAGCTGGCGTTAGCCAGCTTGGAGAAGTATGAAGTTCGTCTTCTGTTGTGTAGTATTATTCTTGCTGTTACTTGGTTTAATTGGCATAGTGGTCTTCTTTTCATTAGTAGTTTGTTTTTTGTTT